>DAHVXO010000214.1 GCA_027356675.1 Symbiobacteriaceae bacterium
CCAGCCGGTCCTGCTCATGGTTGAGGACGAGATCGGTCAGCTGCTCCAGTTCGGCATCGACCTTCCGGACTGTCACCAGCGTCCGGTGCTCCCAGGCCTGGGAGTCCCACTCCATCTCAGACTTGACCTGGAACATGTTGCTGGTCAGGTCCTTGAACAACGCAGAAATCGCCTGCCGGTACCGTCGCAAATCGGTCAGGTTCAGCGTCTCGCCGAGGCGCGCTGCCAGCTGGTCGACCTCTGCGAGCGCTTTCTCGATGCGGTCGCTCAGTTGGCCAACCTGTGCCTTGGTGAGGCGGTCGCGGAAAGAGCCCTCGACTGTGGCGTTGACCGGACGGTCCGCACGCTCACGGCTAATTACGTTCGGCACTCTTTCCGAACCGGGGCGGACCCGTTCCATCGGCATGGCGAGCTCTCCTCTCAGGAAGCGATCGCGTCGATAGCGGCGAGGATATCTGAGGTGTCCGGCAGACCTTCCTGGACCCAGGCCACTCTACCCTTCTTATCGATCACAATCACCGATCGTTGAATACCACCTTCGGGCTTCAGCGAGCCGTAGGCAGACGCAACCTTCTTGTCCACATCGACGCAGATGGGCATTTGGAAGCCAGACCTCTCGGCCCACTGGCAGTGGGACTCAAGGCTCCCTGGGTTGACGGCGACGACCATGGCATCTCGCTGACTGTATTCACTGGCCGCGACACTCGCGGCGCCAAGCTGGCGGTTTCAGCCGGGTGTGTTGTCTTTGGGATAGAAGATCAGCACCACGTGATGGACGCCGCGCTCACCCGCTAATGTAACCGATCCCTGGGTGCTCTCGAAGGTGAAATCCGGGGCCATTTCCCTGACATTGATCACCGGACCAGACTCCCTCTACTCTGCCGATTGGTTCTGGTTCGCCATAGGGTCCACGAATCCTGTTACCGGGATGCGCGCCGGGTCCGCTGGGCGGCAAACCTTTCTGGTCGTAGGTCTAGTGCAAGTGGCCGCGATTGAGAAAGCTCACGATCGGCTCTGTGAACCGGGCTGCTTCGAACACCCCCGCCAAATGCCCATTCGGCGAGTCGATGACGGCCATGTCAGCCCGGCCGCCTTGCTGCCGGACAGTCTGGACGAATTCCGCGTTACCCTCCGGACGGAAGACGAGGTCGCTGGCGACCGGCAGCATCAGCACGTCGGCCTTGATGCGCTGTGCAGCCGCCTCAAGACCTCCGTATCCATGGCCGATGTCGTGCAGGATGCAGGCGCGGGCTATCCAGATGAAGTGGTTGGCATCGTAAACCTGTGCACGGGAGCGCGCCAGTTGCTCCATTTCGGCCTGGAAGGCAAAGCGCCCCTCCCGGTCCGCCCAGGGCAGCGGCGATCCGATGGCGGTCTTGCGCTCCCAGGACCGATTGATCCAAGCATCGCTGCGACACAGGGTAGTCATGACGGCCGCGGCCCGAGTCAACCCGCCCAAGGGTCCCTCGGTGCCGTAATAATCCCCGCCTGCCCACGCCGGATCGGCCTGGATCGTGTCAATCCCGGCCTGACAAATCGCCAGTGCGAAGACCGGCGACGCATAGTGACTGGAGACCGCCGCAATCACCCTGGCCGGAACCTGCGGGTATGTGACGGCCCATTCGAGGGCCTGAAACCCGCCCATAGAGGGTCCCGCGACGCAGACCAGCCGCTCAATCCCCAACGACACCAGCAATTGATGTTGCAGCCGCACGTTATCACGGATGGTGATCTGGGGAAAGGTCGTGCCATAAGGACGGCCAGTGGTGGGGTTGATGGTTGAAGGACCCGTCGTCACAACCAGGGGCGTGTTGACGTTGAGATTGCAAAGGCTGTCCACCGCGATCACGAAGTACCGGTCTGTGTCGAAGGCCTTGCCGGGGCCGATCAGCGCGTCCCACCAGCCGGTGGACTCGTCGTCGGGGTGGTACCGCCCGGCGGCGTGGCCGTTGGCGCTGAAGTAATGGCAGATGAGAATGGCGTTGGTGTGCGTCGGGTTGAGTCGGCCGTAAGTCTCATACCCGACGGTAGCGGCAATCGATTCGCCGACGTCCAGGTCCAGTTTTGGCGTGTAGAACAGGTGCTTCGTGATCATCACGGATGGTTCGCCTCCCGGATCCTATATCTTCCGTTATGTTGGTTGATTACCCTTTCCTTGCATGACGGAGGTTGTTGGAAGTACGGACTTGCGGCGTCCAGGGCGCTCCTTGGGCGGTTTCGCGGCCGTCTGGCCATACTTGCAAAGTTCAGCCAGCGGGCATAGTTCGCAGCGCGGCTTGCGTGCGTCGCAGAGCTGGCGTCCATGGTGAATCAACCAGTGATGGGCGGCGCTCCACAGGTCCCGAGGAATCCGCCGCATCAGCTGGCGCTCGGTCGCTTCCACGGTGGTGGCATCGGCCAGGCCTAACCGGTTCGAAACGCGGAATACGTGCGTATCCACGGCGATGGCCGGAACGCCAAAAGCGTTGGATAGAACCACGTTGGCCGTCTTGCGGCCGACGCCGGGCAGTGCAATCAGGTCCGCCATGGTTGGCGGCACTTCGCCGCCATGCCGCTCGAGGAGAAGCCGGCAGGTCTCGTGGATGTTCTTGGCCTTGCTCTGCCAGAGGCCACAGTCCTTAATCATCGCACCGATGTCCTCCGGCGACAGGGCGGTGAAGTGTTCCGGGCGATGGTGGGTCGGAAACATGCGGGTCGTGACGATGTTGACCCGGGCGTCCGTGCATTGGGCGGAGAGTATCGTAGCGATGAGAAGTTCAAAGGCGCTGTCATGATTAAGGGCGCACTTGGCGTCGGGGTACATGCCGCTGAGCCTGTCGAGGATCTCAGCAACCGGGATGCGCCTGGAGACCACGTTGTTCACCTCGAGCCGAATCGAATGGTTGGGGGGCGGTTCGCGAATGGCGTATGATGTTGAGTTGTTCTTGTCCGCAGTGACGAACGCTGGTATTGAGACCCGCCTTACGGCCGTGGCCTCGCTGGAACACGCGCTGAAGGCCGAAACCGGGCCTTTACCCGGGCTGGTTGACCGGGTTCTTCCCGCTCTGCTTCGGGGCCTGGGGGATTCGTATAAGGGTGTTCAAGTCCACAGTGCGAACTGCCTCGCGTTGCTGAGCGAAGGGTCGGCAGCGGTGGTCCCCGCGCTCCGGGAAACGATGGCAGGGCCTGACGCGTGGCAGGCCTGGGGGGCTGCGCTGGTAACTGCCCGGATGGGACATTGGTTCCCTGAGATGGGGCCGGCTCTGAGTGCGGCGATGGGTTCGGCAGACCGGGATGTGCGGTGGGCTGCGGCGGGGTACGCCTTCCAGCTGGGCCGGACCCACCCGGCAGCCGTTGCGATGGTGAAGGAGACGCTTGTGTCCCCAAACCCGCTGGCGCGGAAAATGGCTGCGTATTGCCTCGGTGCGATGGGCGGCTATGCCCCGGTGGAGACTGCACTGTCGGAATGCCTGGGTGACCCAGAGCGAGATGTCCGGCGAGCCGCCATCGTGGCGCTGAGCAAGTTGCCTGAGGTGTCAGCGGCGATGCGGAACCGGGTGGCCGAACTGCGGGCGGACCCCGACGAGCACGTCCGGCGCACGGCGGCCGCCGTGGCAGCACAGCTAGGGGCCTAGCGGGGCTGGTGCAGTTTGATCAAGGCATAGATCACTGCGGTGACCGGCGTGGGAACCCCATGGGTGCGCCCGAGCCGGACCACGGTGCCCTGCAGCGTCTCCACCTCGGTGCGGCGACCCCGCTCCAGGTCGACGAGCAGGGAGGCTTTCAGACCCGGAGCCAGCCGCTGGGCCTGCGTCATGAGTGTCTCGGGCAGGTCGTCTTCGATGGCCACGCCCTCGGCGTGCGCCACCGCCACAACCTCCCGGGCAATCTGCCGGTACAGGTCGATGGTCTCGGGCACGTCCCGGATCGGTCCGATCGGCAAGCGGGTTGCTCCGGTCACTCCGCTCATGGCTGTGATGAACGCGAATTTTCGCCAGATGTCCACCCGGATGTCGGTGGAGACCCGGGTTGTGATCCCGGCCCCGTCGAGGGCCGTGGCGATTGCCGCCGTCCGCGGGCTAAGGCTGCCGTCCAGCTCACCAAAGATGATCTCGGAGAAGGCACTGTTCCGCCGGATGACCCCGGGCGCCTCAATTTCGGCTGAGATCCGGCAGAGTCCACCCAGGACCCGGTCCTGCCCGACGACTGCACCGATGCGGAGATGGGTATCCACGCCGTTCTGGATTGGCAGCACGGCCGTCTCGGGACCGACGACCGGGCGGATCAACGCCGCAGCGTCCTCGGTATCATACGCCTTCACCGCGACGACCACGAGGTCGAAGGGTTCCATGCCGGCCGGGTCCTGGGTGGCACGGACTTTCGGCACGTGAAACTCATCGATACCCGTGACTGCCAAGCCCCGAGTCTGCAAGGCCTCCAAGTGTGCACCCCTGGCGACAAACGTCACATCATGCCCCGCCAGCGCCAGCTTGCCACCATAATAAGCACCGGTCCCGCCCGAACCCATGATCAGAATGCGCAAACCCATCCGCCTCCGCGTTTAGTGTTGCAGCAGGTCCCCGACCAGTTCACCCAGCGAACTGGTCAATTTGCTTTTAGCCACCACTCTGGTCGCACCCGCCGCCAGTGCACCTTGGCGCAGTGCAAGGTCAGTGTGAGGGCCGAACGCCAACACAGGAACTCCGGCGGCCTTCGCCTGCCGCACAACGGCGAGGCCGGGCTCACCCGCCTCCAAGTCCACGATGGCCAACGCTACGCCAGCGGCCGGGAATACCGGGGCCGCCTCCAAGCTGAGGTCGATCACCTGTGCCTGATGCCCCAGCGCGCGCAGGGCGCTGCCCAGACGTTCGGCGAAGAAGAGATCCTGAACAGCGACGAAGAGACTGGACATCCGGAACGCCCCCCTCAAGTGCCCTTGACACCAATATTGACAGTATAACATGGACTCCGGGAACCTGAACTTTCTCCGATCGGGCCGTTATGGTATCTTGGAACGAGAGTTGAGCGAAGGGGGGCCCACGCGTGTCCCGTTACACCCAATCGGAAGCGCATTATGAGCGAGCCCGTGCCCACATTGTGGGCGGAGTGAATAGCCCAGCCCGGTCCTTTAAGGCGGTGGGGGGCGGTGCACCTGTCTTCATGACCCGGGGACACGGCGCTCACCTGTGGGATGTGGACGGCAACCGCTATATCGATTACCTGGCGGCGTATGGACCCGGAATCCTGGGCCACGCACACCCTGAAATCACGGCGACTATCATCCGTGCCAGTCAGGGGGGCACGCTGTATGGCACACCCACGCCTTGGGAGATTGAGCTTGCAGCGCAGTTGAGCCAGGCCCTGCCCTCCCTCGAGCGGGTGCGGCTCGTGACCACGGGGACAGAAGCAGTCATGAGCGCCGTGCGTGTGGCACGCGCCTTTACCGGGAGAACCAAAGTCATCAAGATGGAAGGATGCTACCACGGGCACTCCGACCTGGCCCTGATCGCCGCCGGCTCCGGACCGAGCCAGCTTGGCCAACCGGATTCGGCAGGCGTGCCGGAGTCCGTTGCCCAGGATGTCATCACGGTGCCTTACAACAGCCTCCCGGCGCTTGCAGAGGCACTGGATGTTTGGGGGCCCCAAGTGGCGTGCGTCCTGACAGAGCCGATTGTTGGCAACTTCGGCATCGTCAACCCCGAACCGGGCTATATGGAGGGCGTCCGGGACCTGGCCCACCAGCACGGTGCACTCCTGATTTTCGATGAGGTGATCACGGCGTTCCGGGTGGCCTACGGCGGGGCGCAGACCCGGCTGGGCGTGACTCCAGACCTGACCACCCTGGGCAAGGTAGTCGGCGGCGGGCTCCCTCTTGGCGTGTATGGCGGTCGGGCGGATATCATGGACTTCGTGGCGCCGCTGGGCCCGGCGTACCAGGCCGGGACACTGGCCGGCAATCCGCTCTCGGTGCAGGTGGCGCTCAAGTCGCTGGAGATTCTGCGCAGGCCTGGCACCTATGAGCGGTTGGAGAATGACGGGGTATACCTGGCCAACGGCGTGGCGGGGATTGCCCGCAAACACGGGCACCAGGTCCAGGTCGGACGCTGCGGCTCGATGTTCACCATCTTCTTCACGGATGCGCCGGTGCGGGAGTACGCCGCGGCGGACCACTCTGACAAGGCGCAGTTCGCGCACATGTTCCGTGGGTTCCTGGACCGGGGAGTCCTGCTGGCCCCCAGCCGCTTCGAGGCCTGGATGATCTCCATTCAGCATAGCCGGGCAGACCTGGACGAGACCTTGCAGAAGGCCGAAGAGGTCTTCGCCCATCTATAGATACAAGAAGAAGCCGCCGGCGTGCCGGCGGCTTCTTCGATTTGGTCACGCTTGGGTGAGTAGCCCTTGCTCGTTTAGCCACGTGCGGATATCGGTGAACACCTGGTCCTTTTCAGGATCGTTGAGGATCTCATGGTACATGGCGGGATACAATTTGTAGGTCTTGTGGTCACTGCGAAGCCGGTCGAAGACCAGCCGAGTGGCAGTGGGATCCACAAGCCGGTCTGCCTCGGCCTGGAGGAACAGGACCGGGAGGTTGAAGTTGGCGGCCTCCTGATGGCTTGCCGCAATCGCCCCAAGCCCTTCCACCGCCCAGCGGGTGGTGAACTTCACTTCGATTAAAGGGTCTGCGGCGTAAGCGGCAACGACCGCGGAATCCCGGCAGACATCGGCAGCGGCAAGTTTCGGCGGCATGCGCAGCATGGGGATCAGGCGGGAGAGCACGGGGGCCAGAGCCAACTCCACCTTGCTTACCTTGGCCCGCGTACCGAACCACGGGCTGGAGAGGATCACGGCGCACAGCTTCCCGGGATGGGCCAGGGCATAGCGGAAGGTGATCAACCCGCCCATGCTGTGGCCCAACATCAGCGGTTTCCCGGTCTCTGAGGCCACTGCGACCATGAGATCCAGGTCATGGAGATAATCGCCCCAGCGATCCACGTGCGAGCGTGGGCCTTCGGACTTGCCGTGCCCGCGGTGGTCCGGAGCGTAGACGGTCAGTCCCATCCCAGTGAAGAAGTCCGCCACGTGTTGATAACGGCCGGTGTGTTCGGCGACGCCGTGGACCAGAATGATGCTCCCGGTAGACCGCTTCGGCTCCCAGACTCGGTAGAACAGCTTGAGTCCGCCGAGCCCTGTGAGGGAGCCCGTCCGTGTCTCCATGCTGAAACCGCCCCTTTCCCGCTGGATGCTCGGAACGGGATCCCTTGAACCTGGCCGCCTGGATCGGCAACAACAGGGCAATTCGCTGCTGTCCCCAAGCTTTTCCTGCCATGCGCGGCTGGCTGGAGGAATCCCCCCAATGGGAACCGAATGCTTGACCCACATGGCGTTGATCAAGGGGGACACCCGATGAAACTCAACTGGAAGAACACATTTGTCATTGGTCTGGGGTTCTTCGGCATTTCGCTGGTCTGGCCGATCTATAACTCTTACATGCCGCTGTTGTACGCCAAGTTCGACCTGAGCAAGCAGACCATCGGCTACGTCATGACCATCGACAACTGGCTTGCCTTGTCCCTCACCCCCTTGGTGGGCGTGCTCAGCGACAAGACCCGCACCCGCTTCGGCCGGCGGATTCCCTACCTGCTGGTGGGGGCGCCACTGGCGGCCATATTCCTGGCACTCATACCGTTGGGGTGGGCCACCAGCCTGGGGCTCCTCGTGGCCTTCACCGTCATCATGAACCTCTCCATGGCCTCGTTCCGGTCGCCCATCGTGGCCCTGATGCCTGATATCACGCCGTCTGAGTTGCGGAGTAAGGCCAACGGTATCATCAATTTCATGGGCGGCCTGGGGTATATCGTCGCTACCTTCGGCGGCTCCATCCTCTATAAGATGTACCCGGGGTACCCGTTCCTGGCGGCGGCTGCCCTGCTCATCGCGGTGACGCTGGCGTTCTTCTTATGGATTCGCGAGCCGGCAGGCGCCACGGAAAAGAGCGAGCGCTTGCAGTTTGGCCTGATCCGGGAACGCAGCGCACTCTTTATGTGCCTGGCTATCTTCTGCTGGTTTGTGGGCTGGAACTCGATTGAAACGTGGCTGACCACGTACGGCGTAGAGCATCTGCACGAGGAAGCCTACAAGGTGGCCGGCCTGCTCACTTTTACGGGTGGCGGCTTCCTGCTGATGGCCATTCCCGCTGGATTCGTTGCGGAAGGGACCCGCAGATGGCGAGGCCTGGGCCGGAAGTGGACCATCGTCCTGGGTCTGGTGGGAATCATCATCGCGTTCATGGCGTTGCGGGCCCGAACGGATCTCAGTGGCGCCAAGTTGCTGCTGATCTTCGCTGGGTTCGCGTGGGCCTGGGTCAATATCAACTCGTATCCGATGATTACGCAGATGGCCCCGCCCGGGCAGATTGGCACATACACGGGCCTCTATTACCTCTTCTCCGCGCTGGCGAACATCGTGGGGCCACCCCTATTTGGTTGGATGTTTGACAACTACGGCTATGGGTTCTTCTTCCCCCTGGCCGTCGTCTTCATGGCTCTGGCCTTGCTGAGCATGCTCATGGTGACACGAGGCGAAGCCACCCCCACGCCGGGCGCAGCGGCCGCAGACTAAAAGTCTCGCCGCGCAGGACACACCCCCGCACAACTTGGTACGGGGGTGTGTTCACGCTTGGGTCAGTTTTCGCCCGCCAACAGGATGGACTCGGCCAATTCCTGCGTCCGCAACGCCTCCGCGGCGGAGGTCTCTGGCTGGGCTCCAGACCGGACGCAATCAAGGAAGTGCTCAGTGGCAGCGACGATGCCTTTCTTCTCAAGGCTCGAGGTCCAGGACCCGCCAATGGTCTCGGTGCGGGGGATGCCGTTCTCGACGACTGTCAGGCGTTCCATCTCCGCGACGATCACGGACAGCCCGCCGCCGTGCAGCTCAAGCCGTTCCGTACCGGCCCCGGCGCCGTAACTCTGCGAGATCTGGGCAACCACACCGTTCGGGGTGTGGAGCTGCGCAGCCATCAGCCCGAGACGGGTCAGCGAGGACTGCCTTTGCAGGTCGGGGCCGGCGATGAAGCGGGCAAGGTCGATGATGTGGATCGCATCGTCCATGATGATCTGTCTGACGGGCCAGCCCGAATGGTCCCCATGGCGGTGCTTATGTACCTGGACCAGTTCCACCCGGCGGCCGGTGGCGGAAAAATGCGCCAGGGCTTGCCGGTAGATTGGGGCGTAACGGCGGTTGAACCCAACCATCAGCAGGCGGCCGGGACGGTTGGCGGCCTCTACGATCTTCCGGGCGTCCGCAAGGTCGATGGCAAGCGGTTTCTCCAGGTAGACAGCGATGCCGGCCTCCAGCAGGGCGACCGTGACGTCCGGGTGGGATTCGGTGGCGGAGAGAACGTAGGCGGCCTGAGGCCGGACGGCCAGAAGCTCGGCCCAGGAACGGGCCGTCAGGTTGAGACGATACTGAGACTCCAGTGCGGCGATGTATGCACCAGTGCGGCTGGTCAGGGCAATGACCGCGACACCCGGATGAGCCGCCAGAACGGGTAGGTGGGCCTTGCGGGCAATGGAGCCAAGTCCTACCACGCCAACTGTGATCTTTCCTGCAGACATGTGCGTCCTCCCGTCGTACCAAGGCGTTGACTCGCTAGTTTTCGCCGTTTCAACCGGCCGTCCCTGCACGGGGCCTGCGCGCGGAGCCGGGGGGGCCCGCAGTAGCGCTGGGCCCCGGCCTGACTCCATGTGTGGGTTTGGTTCAGTGCGCGATGCCCAACGCCTGTGTAGCATCGTCCTCCATCTGACCAGCGGGAAAGGGCCACTCGGCTTTCGCCTGCTGCATATGATCGAACGCGCTGACGACCGTCTGCGCATCGGCTACGGGCAGCCGGTACCAACCCTTCTTGAAGGCCGTGTCGAAGAGTTGCCGCTGTGACTGGTGGCTGCCTTCGTGGTCGCGTTTCTGCACCTCAAAAAGGCGATCGCTGCTTGCCTCAAGCATAGCGATGTTGTACTCGTTGGTCAGGTACTTCTGCGCAGCAAGGAGATCGAACATCCGGTCCCGGTCGTTGACGTTGGCATCCGGTATGGTGGGCAGGCCTGTATTCTCCTGGTGGAACATCACCAGATGACCGCCCTCGAAGGTGAACTGCGGCTGGGGCTGATGCACAAAGCTCCCTCCTCTCACATCTGAGTGGTCACGGACTGTACGCCGGACACCGAGGCTTGCACCGCCACGTTGACATGCTGCTGCAGGTGGTGCGTCAGGTTTTCGACATTCTGCTGATGCTGGCGGCCGACCTCAAACATGACCTGGCGGCACTCGGGCTCGAGTGTCTGGTGGGCATACTGGTAGGCCTTCTTGAAGGCCACCAACTCCCATGCCGCCAGGTCCTTGATGTAGGACAAGTCCTTCTCCGTGAGGGGGAGCATCTGGGTGTGCTGCACCTGTCTATTCCCTCCTTCAAGCATCGATTGGAGTCCACCGTTATGTTGACCGGATTCCGCCGGTCGCATGCCTGGAAACACGGTCACAGCCAAAAGAAAACCCCCGGTTGTCCGGGGGTATCTTGCGAGGATTTAGCGGAGTCTGTTGCTCGCCTGGCGCGGCTGCGCTTCGTTGACAATCAGCGGCCGGCCGCCGACGACGGCGCCGTTCATCGAATTGATGGCCTTCTCGACATCGGTCTCGGCGACCTCGACGAAACCGAAGCCACGCGAACGCCCTGTTTCACGGTCGGTGATGATACGCGCAGATTGAACCGTGACGTGCGCCGAAAATGCCCGGAGCAGGTCCTCTTCAGTCAGACTCCACGGAAGGTTCCCGACGTAAAGGGTCTTGGTCACACGCTTCACCTCGCACTTATTCGGGCAGGTCTTTTGGTAAACCCTGACAAGAGCATACTACGTTCGACACAGTGAGACAAGACGGAGTTTTCAGTCCGATCACATGAGCGGGGTGAGGCCGATAGACCTTGCATGCGAATGCCTGCCCTTTTTAGCATATTCCAACACCGGGCACGGGCGTATCGCTCGTCCTGGGGGGATCGGCCCTGCTGGTGCGCCGGTCGTCCGCAGAGTGGAAAAAGCGGCCGGAAGGAAACCGAACGCTGTAGGGAGAAAGCGTTATCGCCCATAAGGTACACAGGAAGGTGGGCCTGCCCAATGGCAATGACCGCACCTACTTTCGCCTACGGCGTGGTGATTCTCCCACCACGAGACCTGTACCGGGATCTGCTGGCGTTGCGTGACCGTCATCCGCTGCTACGCAGTCCAGCCCCGCCGCACATCACCATCAAGTCGCCGTTCCTGTTCCGGCAGAGCGGAGCCGTCGTGGTGGAAACGCTGGAGGCGATCTGTGAGCGCTGGGGACCGTTTGAGATTCGGCTCAGTGGGCTGGGCGTCTTCCGCAACTCGATTCTCTACGTCCGGGTCGACGAGTCGAAGGAGCTGAATGCGCTGCATCAGGAGATGCTCGACGATCTCGCAGGATTCGTAGAATCGCTATCCGACCGGTGGGATGGCAATGGCTTCACGCCGCACCTGACGGTCGCTGACAAGCTGGCACCGAATGACCTGTCGGATGTGCGCCGGGCCGTCAGCGATTTCCGATTCCACCGCCGCTTTACGGTAGACCGGATTCATCTGCTGCGTGGAAAGGGACGCTGGGACATCACGCGCTCATTCCGGCTGGGATCAGAATGATGAGAGCCCGCCACTCCCTGGAGAGTGGCGGGCTCTTTGTGTCTTACTTGGCAAGGCGATCCGTCAGGACCCGGCGGAGCAGATCCAGTGCCGGCTGCACCTGGGCTGGCGGGATCACACCAGAGCCGACGACCACCTGGTATTCGCGCCCCGCGACCGTGAGCGTCACGGTCTCGATCAGGGCGTCGGCCATCCTGGGCTCAACGTAAGCACCCGCGACGGCAGACCAATCCGCCTTGGCGATCGCGGCCCGCAACAGCCGGACATCCGCAGCGGGCAGGGTGCCCGCACGGTCCGGTCGACCCCGGTCACGCACGCTGTAGGCCCCGTCGGCGGCGATGGCGAAGTGCCGGTCGAATCCGGCGACGCCGCCTCTCACCTCGTAGACCACCTTGGTAAACGCACCCGTCCCGGTAGCCTTGGGGGCGCACCCCGCTACCGGGACCAGAAGCGCACACAGCAGCAGGGTCGTGCCTGCGCGCAACCTCATGCTCTCACTCCCCGGTCTACCGCCCTAGATAGCGGCCGGCGGCCCAGCCGATCCCAAGCAAGACGACCAGCGCCAGGAGTTCGGCACCGGCCCGCTCGCCCACTTCCAGGGGGTCCTTCTCCCGGTTCCGCCCACGCAGGATCGCCAGGGATGGCCCAACGGTGAGCACGGACAGCATGTACGTGGCCGTAAGCGGCCAGCGAAAGACAAGTGCCCCGAGCGACCCGATACCGACCGAGGTCCAGAAACTCCAAAATGTGATGACGGCGGTTTCACGGATGACTGGGTTCACGTGTGTGCTCTCACCCCTGCCTATTGTACCCCGTATGGTCAGTAGGGGGAAACCCCACGGGCGATGTCAATTCGAGAGTTCAGCAGGCGCATTCCGTTGGCGATCACCAGCAGGACGCTGGCTTCGTGAATGAACATGCCGCTGCTCAAGAACACCTTACGGGTCACCACGCCAACCAGCAGCAGCACAACGACAGCGACGGCGAGGGTGACGTTCTGGCGGACGATGGCGATGATCCGGTGGCTCAGCCCGATGGCGTAAGGGATCTTCTCCAGACGATCGGCCATGAGGGTGATGTCGGCGGTCTCGGCAGCCACCTGCGTACCGGAGGCGCCCATTGCGATGGAGACATCGGCGGTGGCAAGGGCGGGCGCATCGTTGATGCCATCGCCGATCATCGCGACCACGTGTCCCTGGGCCTGCAACTCCTTGATCGCTGCGACCTTCTCCGTCGGCGAGAGCCCTGCTCGGACTTCGTCCACCCCTAGCTGGGAAGCAACCCGCGCCGCAGCGGCCTGATTGTCGCCGGTGAGCATGACCGTGCGCTTGACCCCTGTGGCCTTCAGCGCCTGGACCAGCCCGGTCGCTTCTGGCCGGATTGGATCTGTGATGGCGATGAACCCCACCAGTTGGCCAGCGGCGGCCACCAGTGCCAGGGTCTCGCCTCGGGCCTCGCCGGCCTCGATACCCCCCTCCTGCACCGTGGTCAGTGCGATCCCCCGGGCCTTGAGGAGCCGGCGATTCCCCACGAGAACCTCGCCGGTCGCGGTCCGGGCTATGGCCCCAAGGCCGGGCGCCAAGGACCAATCGGTCACGCCGGTCACACCGGTGATGCCCTCGTCCTTGGCGTAGGCCAAGATGGCCGTGGCAAGGTGATGCTCCGAGCGCTGCTCCGCTGCCACTGCGAGCGAGACTACGTGCTGGTTGTCACCGCTGAACGAAACCACGGCCGTCACACGGGGCTGACCACGGGTCAGGGTACCGGTCTTATCGAAGGCGACCAGGTCGACCTTGCCGACCCGTTCGAGCCGCTCGCCACCCTTGATCAAGATTCCCTGGCGAGCGGCGCTTCCCAGTCCCGCCACCATGGCGACCGGTGCAGCCACCACCAGGGCGCCTGGGCACCCGATGACCAGGAACGTCAGGGCAAGGGGGATATCCCTGGTGAACACCAAGAGCAGGACCGCCGCGACAATGACCGACGGCGTATACCACTGGGCGAAACGGTCCAGGAACCGCTGGACCTTGGGCTTCTGCTCCTGCGCTTCGGCCACCAGGTAAATCAGCCGGCTGAAGGTCGTGTCTGCACCGACCCGCTCGGCCATGACCTCCAGGTATCCACCCTGGCTGACGCTGCCGCCCATGACTGCATCGCCGGGGCCGACTTCAGCAGGCAGGGGCTCACCGGTGAGGGCCGCCGTGTCCAGGGCCGCCCGCCCACTGATGACCTTGCCGTCGGCCGGGACCCGGTCGCCCGGAAGCACCACGATCGTATCGCCGGGCTGGAGCTCGTAGGCCGAGATCACGACCAGGTCCGCACCCCGCTTGACCCGGGCGGTGCGGGGGGCCATGTCCACCAGGACCCGGAGGGCGGCTCGGGTCCGCTCCAGGGTCAGGTCCTCCAGGTAGCTGCCGAGAACATAGAGGAAGGTGACCGCCGCGGCTTCCCACGGCTCGCCGATCCAAAGGGCGCCCGCCGTGGCGATGGAGACCAGCAGCGGAATGCTGAACTGCTTGTTGCGCAGGGCGCCCCAGGCCAGTTTGACCACCGGGAAGCCCGCCACCAAAGATGCCAGTGTCATGAGAACAGTGTAGTCGGCGGCGCTCCCGCTGGTCGCCCGCATGAGCCACGCAGCGCTAATGAAAGCGCCGGCGACCAGGACCACCACCAGCTTTCGGTGTTGGAACAACCAGGCGTGCAATCGGTCATGGGTACTCATCACTTTCGCTTCGTCCCTCCCTCCCGGCGCAACGGCCGGCGGTTCGTTCACACCCGAGCGCCCGGTGCCGCGATGACGGTCGCGATCTCGAGGCCGAACTGCTTGACTACCGCGTGAATGCTCTCTTCCTTCAGCGCACTCTCGTCGTACTCCACGTTGAGCGCTCCGCTGCCAAAGGCAACCTTGGCGGTCTTCATGCCCGTCATCTTCTGGGCCGCCTTCTCAAGCTTGGCTGCGCAGCTGGGGCAGTGCAGGTTGCTCATCAGGATCATCTGGCGCTTCATAGTTCGGTTCTCCTTTCAGCGGGGTCCGGGTTGGCCTCATCATCACATGGGCAGCGGGAGCGACACCTTGACGCGCGTCAAGGGCGCGAAAAATCCCGGCCACGTTCGTGACCGGGACCGCCAGACAGCGACAATGAGTCACCCCTCGGCCAGCTTGCGCAGCCGTTCCGGGGCACGAATAACGACCGTACGGGCACCCGCCTGACTGATCAGACCTTGCTGGACCAGGGCCTTGAGTCGCCGGCTCAGGCTCTCTGGCGTGGTGCCCAGCCGGACCGCCAGTTCAGACCAGGGCACAGGCATGCGCACTGTGACCCCATCGGGCCCGGGTGTGACCCCCTCGGCGGTGCGCAACAACTCTGCGGCCAGGCGCTGGCACACGTCCCGCAGACCCAGGTCGGCGATGACCTGCTCATCGTCGGCGAGTCGCTGGGCGAGGGATGCCACCAAGCTCAACGCGACGTCAGGGTGGCGCTGCAGAATCGACTGAACGGCCTGGCGCGAGACCAGGCACGCCTCGGTCT
Organism: Symbiobacteriaceae bacterium; assembly: GCA_027356675.1. The sequence continues at coordinate 15,212 of DAHVXO010000214.1, forward strand.
CATCCACGGCGATCAGGTCCCCTTCGTACCGGGCGGGGGAGAACAGCGCCATCTCGCCCAGGAACTCGCCCGGGCCAATGGTGCGGACCACCTGTTCACGCCCGCTGCCAGAGGTGTGCACCAACTTCAGCAGGCCATGGGCGACGATGATCATCTGCGATATGGGCTCACCGGCGGCGGCCAGGAGCTCGCCCTTGGCGAAGTGACGGTGCCGCATGGTCTCGCCCAGTTCGGCGAGGCCCTCGGGGGGCAGGGCCTTGAAGATGGGGACCCCGGCTGCGCACGATGGAATGCCTGCCATGGGAGCCATCGCCTCCTTGGTGCTCGAGAGCACAGTCACTCCTCGGATCTCCATCTACTTCGTGTCTTTAACGAGCAGGGAACAAGACTCCACGTGAGCCGTGTGCGGGAACATGTCCACGGGCTGGACCTCCACGGTGCGATAGCCCAGGCCACCGAGAATCCCCAGGTCCCGCGCCAGGCTGGCCGGGTTGCACGACACATAGACGATGCGGCTGGGCCCCATGGCCGCCATAGCGTGAAGCACCGGCTCGTCGCAGCCCTTGCGGGGCGGGTCAAGCACAATCACATCCGCCGTGGTGCCCTCGGCTGCCAGCCGGGGAAGCTCTACCGTGGCATCGCCACAAACGTAGCGCACATTCGCCACCCGGTTCCGAACGGCGTTCTCCCGTGCGTCCGCGACCGCGTCTGGCACCACTTCGATGCCGACGACCGTCCGCGCCTGCCGGGCCAGGAAGAGCGAGATGGTCCCGATGCCGCAGTACAGGTCGAAGACCGTTTCAACCCCCGTGAGACCGGCATACTCCAGGGCCTTCCCGTAAAGGACCTCCGTCTGCGCCGGGTTGACCTGAAAAAACGAGACCGGCGAGATGGCGAACTCCAGGTCGCCGATGTTGTCCGTGATGGAATCCCGCCCGGCGAGCACGCGGCTCTTGCGACCCAGCACAACGTTGGTCTGCTCCGGGTTGATGTTCTGCACCACGCTGACCAGACCTGGCACCCGCTCCATGAGCGCCTCGGCAATCAACCGCCCCGCAGGAAACTCCGGGCCGCTCGTCACCAGGACGGCCATTGCCTCACCGGAACCCCGCCCGACCCGGGCAAGCACATGGCGCAACACGCCACGCCCGGTCCGCTCATCATAGATGGGTACGCCGTAGCGCTGGGCCAGATCCCGCACCACTTGCAGGATCCGATTCCCCAGGGGGTGCTGGATGTCGCACGCCGCAATATCGACGATGCGGTGGGTGCCAGGGGCAAAGAAACCGGCGATGATCCGCCCGCCACGCATACCCACTGGAAACTGGGCCTTGGTGCGATACCGCCAGGGGTCGTCCATGCCCAGGGTCGGGTGCACGACCACGCCGGTGAGCTTGCCCACTCGCTCCACCGCATCCACGACCTGCTGGCGCTTGAGCGCCAGTTGGGCCGGATACGCGATGTGCTGGAGCTGGCAGCCCCCGCACTCACCCACCACCGGGCACGGCGGGACGGCGCGGTCAGGCGATGGGACGAGCACCGTCACCAACTCGGCCCGCGCATAGTTCTTCTTCACTTCGACGACACGGGCGTCCAGGGTATCACCTGGCGCCCCGCCGGGCACAAAAACGGTCAGACCAGCATACCGCCCCACGCCCTCGCCGCTATGGCCCAGACCATGAATGGGCAGCTCAATCCGTTGCCCCGGTTTCACCGGAGGCGAGACATCTTGTGTGTTCATGCGCTTAGTGTACCATACCTGCCGCCCTGACGCCTGCGCACCGGCTGGGCGTAGACGCTCTGCCTTGACATCATGAAGGCCCGAGCAGCACCTGCCCGGGCCGATTCGTTACGCCAGCGCCGGCTCCGTCACGGTCAGCGTACCCATGCTGGCGTCCATGCGGGCCCACGCACCCAGCGGGAGGGTCGCCCGGTAGGCGGTGTGTCCGCAGGGGAACCCATACATCAAGGGTACGCGCAGCGGGCCCAGAATATCCGCCAATACTTCCAGGAGCGTCAGCGATGGCTTGCCCTCCGGCCCGTTCATGCAACTGGGGGAGTCCCCGAAGACGATGCCGGCCACTGTGTCCAGCAAACCCGCGAGCCGCAGCTGCGTGAGCATGCGGTCGACCCGGTACGGCGCCTCGTCCACATCCTCCAGGACGAGAATGCGATCGGTGAAGTCCGGCTCCCAGGGCGTGCCCAACAGCGAGCAGAGCAGGGTCAGATTGCCACCGGCCAGCCGGCCCTCCGACGTGCCATGCCGGATGGTGACGTGCGCGGGAGCCCCTGGCGCCGGGTCAGGCCAGGGAATTGTGCCATACACAGACGTACACCGCATTGCGCCCTGCAACCCTTGCGTATTGTAGGACGCCGCATCGCCGAAGGCCGCCGCCATGGGTCCGTGGAAGGTGATCAGACCCGCCTCCTTCTCCAGCGCCACATGCAGCGCAGTGATGTCGGAGAAGCCGCAGAAGAACTTGGGCTGCGCTCGTACGCTGTCCCAGTCGATATGCTCCAGCATGCGCATAACCCCGTAGCCGCCGCGTGCGCAGATGACCGCGGCAACGTCCGGATTCCCCCAGACCGCGTTGAAGTCGGCAGCGCGTTCGGAATCCGTCCCGGCCAGATACCCGTTGCGGGCGATGACCGAGCTGCCCAGTAGCGTCCGGTAGCCCCAGGACTGCAGGCGGGCAACGCCTTCCTTCAAGGCCACCTGATCCACCGGGCCGGACGGTGCGACGATGCCGATAAAATCACCTGACTGCACCGCGCGTCCCCGCTGGGTGCCGGGGGTGGTACGATTTGCAAATGCTCCAGCCAAGCTTGATGCCCTCCTGCTGTCTCCTGGGACGGACCCCGATTGGCAGAAAACAAATTCGACGGGCAGTGATGCGGATCCTGCGGGTCGCCGGCCAGACGCTGGGGCAGAAACCGGATGCGGAAGTGCACACCCGGCAATGCTAGGGGACGGGGGGAAGCCGATGCCGCTCACGCTGCGGGTCGTTCTGCGCGGGGTGATCAGTTTTGCGACGCTGCTCATCCTGGCCCGGGCGCTGGGGAAGCAGCAGCTCAGTCAGCTCAGTTTCTTCGAATACATCACCGGAATCAGCATCGGCTCCATCGCCGGTGCGCTGACCGTGGACCTGGGTTCGCAGGCGTGGGTGCACTGGGTGGGGCTGTGCACCTGGGCCGGACTCACATTGCTGGTGCAGGCCCTCTCCCTGCGCAGCCGCAAGTTCGCGGCTGCGCTGGCGGGCGTGCCGGAGGTCATCATCAGCCACGGGCGGATCCTGGAAGCGAACATGCGCCGCAATCGTTACCGGTTTGAGGACCTCTTCACCGAACTCCGGCAGCAGGGTGTATTTGACTTGAACGAGGTCGAGTTCGCGGTGCTCGAGACCACAGGCAAACTCAGCGTCATGCGAAAGGGCACCGCCGATATGCAGAACCTCCCCTCCCTGCTGGTCCAGGAAGGGGAGGTATTGCACGCGAATCTGCGGGCGGCCGGCAGGGATGAGTCCTGGCTGCACGCCGCCCTGCAGCAGGCGGGGGTGGGAGCGGACGAGGTCGGCCGCGTCACCGTGGCGGTGCTCGGCCCCAGCGGCAATCTCTACGTGGACACCCGCAAGGATTCGTGAACCCGTTTACGCCTGCCCCGTATGCTTCTCCAACGCTTCCGTGATCAGCTTATTCGCCAACTGCGGATTGGCCCGGCCCCGAGTGGCCTTCATCATCTGGCCGACCAGGTACTGTGCGGCGCTGGTCTTGCCGGACTGCCAATCCTCGACGACCTTCGGGTTCGCCACCACGACCGCCATGGCGACCTTGGCCAGCTCTTCCTCATCGGCCACCTGGCTGAGGCCTTCTTCCTTGACGATGGTGGCTGCGTCCTTACCGCTCTCCACCATCTTCTCGAAGATAGTCTTGGCAATCTTGCCCGAGATCGTGCCGTTCTCCATGAGCTTGAGCATACCCGCCAACTGCTCGGGGCTGACCGGAATCTGGTCCGGCCCGAGGTTCTGGGCGTTCATGATCCGATTGACTTCGTTGATTTGCCAGTTGGCAAGAGCCTTCGCGTTCGCGGTCCCCGCCAGCTCCACCGCCCGGTTGAACCATTCGGCAAACTCCTTCTCCGAGACGATCAGCGAGGCGTCGTAGGCGGAGAGGGCAAACTCGCTCATCAGCCGCGCCATGATGGCATCCGGCAGCTCCGGCAGGGTCGCCCGGACCCGCTGGATGTCCGCGTCGGTCAGCACTACCGGCGGCAGGTCGGGCTCGGGGAAATAGCGGTAGTCGTTTGCCTCCTCCTTGGAGCGCAGCACGACTGAGATGCCCTTGGCGTCGCGCCAGGAGCGGGTCTCCTGGTCCACTTCACCGCCGTTCTCCAGCACCGTGACCTGACGCTTGGCCTCGTACTCGATGCCCCGCATGGCCGCCGAGAAGGAGTTCACATTCTTGAGTTCAGTACGGGTGCCGTATTCGGCGGTCGCGTCCCGGCGCACCGAGACGTTGACATCGCAGCGCATGGAGCCCTCCTCCATCTTCACGTCGCTAACGCCGCAGTACTTGAGGATGGACTTGAGCTTGTTCAGGAAGAGCCCCGCCTCCTCCGCCGACCGGATGTCCGGCTCGGAGACGATCTCGATCAGCGGCACGCCGGCCCGGTTGAAGTCAACCAGCGACGAGTTGGCCTCCGCAACGTCGTCCCCGGCGTGCAGGAGCTTGCCGGCGTCGTTCTCCAGGTGGATGCGGCGGATGCGGATCCGCTTGGCGGACCCGTCCTTGAGCGTAATCTCGACGTAGCCGTTCTCGCACAGCGGCAGGTCAAACTGGCTGATCTGATAGTTCATCGGGCTGTCCGGGTAGAAGTAGTTCTTCCGGTCGAACTTGGAGAAGTGTGCGATCTCGCAGTTCAGCGCCAGACCGGCCTTGATCGTATACTCCAGCGCCTTGGCATTGAGCACCGGCAGTGACCCCGGCAGCGCCAGGCAGACCGGGCAGACGTTGGTATTGGGTTCCGACCCGAACTCGTTCTTGCAAGAGCACCAGACCTTGGTCTCCGTGGACATCTCCACGTGGGTCTCAAGGCCGACAACTGTTTCCCACTTGTCTGCCATGGGTTACTGACCTCCCCCCGCCAGGACTGGCAGGGCCTCGTGGTGATTTGTCGTCTTCTGATAGGCCCAGGCGTACTGCAGGAGCTTGGTATCGTCAAAGTGCTTGCCGATGAGCTGCATGCCGACCGGCAGGCCATTGGCCTGGCCACAGGGGATGGAGATACCGGGCAGGCCGGCCAGATTGACCGGGATCGTGCAGACGTCGGCCAGGTACATGGCCAGTGGGTCGTCTGTCTTCTCGCCGAGGCCCCAGGCGGTGAGCGGCGACGTGGGAGTAACCAGGGCGTCGAACTGGCTGAAAGCCGCCTCGAAGTCCCGCATGACCAGCGTTCGGACCTGCTGCGCCTTCTTGTAGTAGGCGTCATAGTAGCCGCTGGAGAGGGCGTAGGTGCCAATCATGATCCGACGCTTAACCTCCGGCCCGAAGCCTTCCTGACGGGAGTTGCCGTACATATCGAGCAGACCCTCGAACTTCTGCGAGCGGTGCCCGTACTTGACCCCGTCGAAGCGGGCGAGGTTCGCGCTGCACTCCGCCGGTGCGATGATGTAGTAGGCCGACAGCGCATGGTCGGTGTTCGGCAGCGAGCACTCGCCGATGGAGGCGCCCAGGCTCTCGAGGTGGCGGATGGCCTCCTCCAGGCGGGCTTTCACCTCGGGGTCGATGCCGGCGCCGAAGTACTCGCGTGGCACGCCCAGGCGCACGCCCTTCAAGGACGGCTCCCCGGTGAACTTGGCGGTCTGCGGCGGCCGTCCGGCGTTGGTCGAGTCCCGTCGGTCGGGACCGGCGATGACCTCGAAGAGGCGACCCGCATCCTCCACGTCACGGGCGAGCGGTCCGATCTGGTCGAGGGACGAGGCGAAGGCGACCAACCCATACCGGCTGACATAGCCGTATGTAGGCTTCATGCCCACGATGCCGCAAAGCGCGGCGGGCTGGCGGATCGAACCGCCCGTGTCAGACCCGAGCGAGAGCGGCGCCTCCTGCGCGGCGACCGCCGCGGCAGACCCGGAGGAGGAACCACCGGGCACCATGGCTGTGTCCCACGGGTTGCGGGTCGGGAAGAAACCAGAGTTCTCGCCGGAGGAGCCCATGGCGAACTCGTCCATATTCGTCTTGCCGATGATGATCGCACCAGCCGCCAGGAGCCGCTCCACCACGGTCGCGTCATAGGGCGGAATGTACTGCTCGAGGATCTTGGACCCGCAGGTTGTCCGCACACCGTCGGTGCACATGTTGTCCTTGACGGCCACGGGCACGCCAGCGAGCGGTCCCAGGTCCTGGTCACCGGACTTGCGGCGGGCATCGAGCTTGCGGGCGCGATCCAAAGCACGATCAGCGGTCACAGTAAGAAAGGCATGTACCTGTGGCTCGACCGCCTCAATGCGCTGTAAGAAAGCTTCGGTAATCTCCACCGCCGAAAGCTCACCGGCATTGAAAAGCCGGCCCAGGCGCGTGGCGCTGAGACGATGCGTTACTCCTGACATGCGGCTAGCCCTCCGTAATCTTCGGGACCTTGAAGCAGCCCGCTTCAGCCTCAGGGGCCTGGTCGAGGACCTTGGCCCGTTCCAGGGACTGCAGGGGTTTGTCCTCGCGCAGGACGTTCTGAAGGGCGACCGCATGGTAGGTCGGGGGAACGTCGCTGGTGTCCAAGCGGTTCAGGCTGTCCACATGTTCCAGGATCCGGCTGATTTGTACCGTGAACGCCTGGGTGTCAGCCTCCGAAAGGCTCAGGCGAGCCAGCTTGGCCACATGCTCGACCTGGCTCCGTGAAAGGGCCATAAAAGAACCACCGCCCAAAGAGAAGTCCAAAGTGAACCCTTTGATTTTACCACACGGCGGAAACGGGCGGCAACGTCGCTGTCAATTCCGGGGTGCAGAAGGAGAACCGATTTACCCCCCGAACAATTAAGATTTGGTAATACTTCTGGGGGGGATACATCAAGTGGCTGCAGACAGGCCGTCGGGATTTCGCCTGAGATTCCGGCTATCGCACAAGATCCTCATAGGCTATCTAGTCGTGACGGCGGTGCTCCTGGGGTATGCGCTCATCGTATTTAGCTTCGTGCACAGCGTGCGCACCAGTAACGAACTACTCGTGGCCGACAACCATCGCGTAATCACCCTCACGTATGATCTCCAGGACACCCTGGTCGCAATGAGCGATGGCCACCGGGGGTACTTGATCAGCGGCAACGAACTGTACTTGCTGCCATTTGACGCCGGCGGCAGGGATATCCCAGAGATTATCAAGGAACTCTCCGAGCGCCGCAAGGACAGCAAGGAACAAGTGGATCGTCTGAACATCATCAAGAAAAACTGGGACGATTGGCAAGCGCTGATTGATAAACAGATCCTGGACCGCCGCAACATTACGGACTTGCAGGACTTCCTGCGCCAGACCGGCATTCTGCAGGCCTCCGAAATCATGCGGAAAATCATTGAACAGAGTATTGCCTTCCGCGAGGCGGAGAATGTCCGGATGGCTGACCAGGTGAGTAAGAATGCGCGTCTGCTGGATCTGCTCCAGTATGCGGCCATGGCGCTCCCGGTGATCGTCCTGGTGGTCGGTGCGTTCACAGTGGGCACGGTGGCCCGGGGAGTCACCAAGCGGATTACCACGGTCGAACAAGCGGCGAAAGCGATTGCCGGCGGCGACCTGACCGGGACCGCCCTGAATGACCAAGGATCAGACGAGGTGGCCTCTCTGGCTCGGGCCTTCAACACCCTGCGAATAAATCTGCGGACGCTGATTGGCAAGACGCGCGCGGCCGCCCTGGAGACAAAGGAAGCCGCTGACTCGCTAATCGAGGCGTCGACGGCTGCGGCCGAGACATCCAACCAGATCGCCGGGGCCATGGTTCAGCTCTCGGGCGACGCTCAGGATCAAGCCGGTGCCGTGGTGCAGGCCAGCCGGGTGGTGCAGGAACTGAGCCAGGCCGTTTCCCAGATTGCCGCCGGGGCCCAACAGCAGTCCGAAGTCATGACCCAGGTGGGTGAGCAGTCCCGCCACATGGGCGACGCCATCACCGCCGTCGCCGATCAGACCCAGGCCGTGGCCGACGCCTCCCGGCAGACGGCGGCGTTGGCGGATACCGGCACCCGCTCCGTCACCTCCACCGTCGAGGGGATGGAGTTGATCCGTGAGACTTCCCGCGAAGCGTCACGGCGGGTCTCGGAGTTGGGTACGCGGACCATGCAGATCAGCAACCTGGTCGGTGACATTCAGGCAATCGCCTCCCAGACCAACCTGCTGGCGCTCAACGCCGCCATCGAGGCGGCCCGCGCCGGCGAATACGGCCGGGGCTTCGCCGTCGTAGCGGACCAGGTGCGCAAGCTGGCAGAGGACAGCCGTACGGCCGCCATGCAGATCCAGAGCCTGGCCGTAGCCATCCGGGAAGAGACCACACAGGTCATCGTTGCCATCACAGCGGGCGAGACCCAGGCGGACGACGGCGTGACCCTCGCCAAGGGCGCTGCCGATAACCTCCAGCAGATCCTCCAAGCTGCGAAAGGCACAGCCCGCGCCGCCGAGGCCATCTCCTCGGCCGTGTCGAAGCTGCGCTATCAGAGCGGCGAAATGAGCACCGGCATCATGTCCACTGCCGCTGTCACCGAGCAAAACACCGCTGCCACCGAAGAGATGGCGGCTGGCGCTGACTCGGCGATCCTGAATCTCGACAAGGTCTCTAGACTGGCAAGCAACTCAGCGGCTTCGGCGGAGGAGGTCTCCGCCTCCACGGAGGAGCTGACGGCCACGTCCCATGAGGTGTCACGATCGGCACAGGGCCTCGCGGAGACGGCGAGCCGCCTGACGGAGGCCATCGGCCAGTTCAAGGTCTAATGTCTGGTGCGTGGCCGGCTCCGGAAGGGGCCGGTGATGGCTTGAACGGGTTCTTCGACCCCGATGTGCTGAAGGTATTCACCGAGCGGCCACCGCACGAGGGTGCACGGGATTTCCAGCCGGATTCCTGGTCGTAGATACGTGAAGGGCGCCCCGTGGGGGGCGCTCTTTTTTTGCGTGCGATCATGCTTTACCGGTTGACGTGCGACGCCACAGCGAAAAGATGGTTACTCGGTTTCCTACAACACTCCTTGGACGAATTGAAACTCGGGAAGGTTTCGGTCCAGGGCAGGAACTGGCGGTGACAGCTGGGGTGACCCGCCAGACGATTTGGCTCCGGTCAACAGACAGGGCGCTCCCCAGCTGTTTTAGCTGTTGAGCGCCCTGTGTTTCTGCTGCTCTTAGGCCTTCGTGCGCAGGTGGCAGGCGACCAGGTGGTCGTTGCCCATGTCGATGAGCTGGGGTTCCACCGTCCGGCAAATCTCGCCGACCTGAGCGGCATAGCGGCACCGGGTGTGGAAGCGGCAACCCTTGGGCGGGTTGACTGGGGAGGGTACGTCGCCTTCCAGCACGATCCGTTCCCGGCGAATGGTCGGATCCGGGATCGGAATGGCGGACATGAGGGCCTCGGTGTAGGGATGGAGCGGGTTGCTGTAGAGCTCCTTGGCGGGGGAGATCTCCATCATTTTGCCGAGGTACATGACGCCGACACGGTCGGAGACATGCTTCACGACGGCGAGGCCGTGGGCGATGAACAGGTAGGTCAGGTTGAACTCCTTCTGGAGGTCCTCCAGGAGGTTCAGCACCTGGGACTGGATCGACACGTCAAGCGCCGAGACAGGCTCGTCGCAGATGATCAGCTTCGGGTTGAGTGCCAGGGCCCGGGCGATGCCGATGCGCTGACGCTGGCCGCCGGAAAACTCATGCGGATACCGGCGGGCGTGGAACGGAGCGAGACCGACCACATCCAGCAACTGGCTGACCCGCTTCTGCTTGTCGGCGCCACGCGCGACACCGTGGATCTCCAGCGGCTCGCCGATGATTTCGCCGACGGTCATGCGGGGGTTCAGTGAAGCGTAGGGGTCCTGGAAGATGATCTGCATCTCACGGCGGAGCTTGCGCATCTCCTCTCGGCCGAGATCATAGATGTTCTTGCCTTCGAAGAGGACCTTACCATCCGTAGGCTCCTGCAGACGGAGAATGGTCTTGCCGATCGTGGTCTTGCCGCAGCCGGACTCACCCACCAGGCCCAGGGTCTCGCCACGACGGATGTCGAAGCTGACGCCGTCGACTGCCTTCACGTGACCAACGACCCGGGAGATAATGCCACCGCCCGAGATCGGGAAGTGCTTCTTGAGGTCCTTGACCTCCATCAGAATCTCTTTCTGAGTTGCGGGCTGAACAACGGCAGTCATTACGCAGTAACCCCCTTGGAGAGACGGTCTGCAGCGATGAAGCAGGCTACGAAACGACCGGGAGCTACCTGCTCAAGTACGGGCTGTGACTCCTTGCACTTGTCGAAGACATATGGGCAACGTGGGTTGAAACGGCACCCGTGCGGCAGATGAAGCGGGTTCGGCACGACGCCTTCGATGACGTGGAGGACGCCATCCGCCCGGTCGAGGCGCGGGATGGACTTCAGGAGGCCCTCGGTGTAGGGATGAAGGGGCGCCTTGAAGATTGAGACCACGTCGCCCTCTTCAACGACCTTGCCACCGTACATGACGACGACCCGTTCGGCCATTTCCGCCACGACGCCGAGGTCGTGGGTGATGAGCATGATGGCCATGCCCAATTCCTTCTTCAGCTTCTTCATAAGCTCGAGGATCTGGGCCTGGATGGTGACGTCCAGAGCGGTCGTCGGTTCGTCAGCGATCAGGAGCTTGGGGTTGCACGATAGCGCCATGGCGATCATAACGCGCTGGCGCATGCCGCCTGAGAGCTGGTGCGGATACTCCTTGACACGCCGCTCGGGGAGCGGGATGCCGACCAGGCGGAGCATCTCGACGGACTTGTCGATTGCTTCCTTATGGGTAAGGCCCTGGTGCAGTTCAACGGCCTCAGCGATCTGATCGCCGATGGTGTACACCGGGTTCAGCGAGGTCATGGGCTCCTGAAAGATCATCGAAATATCGTTGCCGCGGATCTTGCGCATCTCGGACTCGGACTTCTTGACGATGTCCTCGCCCTCAAAGAGGATCTCGCCCTCGACGATTCGTCCCGGCGGATTCGGAATCAGCCGCATGATTGAGAGGGAGGTAACGCTCTTGCCGCAACCCGACTCACCCACCACGCCGAGCGTCTCGCCGCGTTTGATAAAGAGGTTGACTCCGTCGACGGCTGGCACGACGCCATCTTCTGTGTAAAAGTGGGTACGGAGGTTGCGAATATCGACCAGTTTCTCGCTCATTGGCTCACTCCTCGCTCCTTCTCGTCCTGCGTATGGGCGGGTCGGCGGGGTACCGACTGCAATCGCCGGTCCTATGAGACGTGCAATGTTTGTCAACCGGTTTGGACGACTTTGAAGGTGCACCGGTTAGAAAGCTCACCCACGCACGTTTGACTCTTTACGATTCTTCGGCTCTTGATGGTTCTCCTTCTCAAAAAGAGCGGGGTTTTCTGGTTTCGCGTCCAAGCCAAATTTATGCGGCGCGATTTGGGCTATGCCGCCGGACCTACAGGTGCGTAACCTGCTTCGTTACCTTATCCTTTTTGCATCAATCAACCAAGGACCCAAGTACCGTCGCTCCACGATATTGCCAACGAGGGTCAGCGGGGTCGTCAGGGTACCGGGTACAGCATATTCAAGTACCAGTTCCTGGGCACCACCCTGTTCAAACTGCCGAAAGAAGGCCGAGGCGTAGGTCCCACCCCCTCCGTCCCGAAGGGAAAGAGCGGGCATGGCAGTCGGTCCCGGGGGCAGCCAGGCCCGCAGGTGGACCCGCAGGAGGTCGCCGGTGGTGCCATACCCGATGAGGACGAGGCCGGGTGGGGTGCCGCCGAGGCTCTGCTCGGTCTGTTCCAAGGCCGGAGGTGGGGCGGGGAGGTCGAGGGCCCAGCGGGACACGCCCGTTTGGTTGACGCCGGCGATTCGCAGGGCGAAAGCGTTCGAGCCCTCAGGAAAGTGGAAACTTACCTCCAGGGTAATGCCTGCGGCATCGACCGTGACTGTGCGAAGCCTGCTTTCGATGGGATGGCGCCGCTCGTTTAGCACGGTTACCCAAGCGTCCATGCTTGTGGGGGGGCTGAGGTCCACACCCAGGAACCGGGCCCGGACCGTGAGTTCGTCGCCGGTCTGCGTGACGGACCCCAGAGAAAGCGTCACGCCAGCCTGCTGTTGGGCGGCAGCTTCGAAGGCCAGGGCCGGGATGGCGAGGGTGAGGCGCTGTGGAGTGGTCTTGGTCACGCGTAAGTAGGCGCGGGGGGTGGAGACCATCAGCAGAATGGCGAGGAGCAGTGCACTGATCCATAGGCGTGCCGGGATTGGCCGCCGCAGCGAGTAGGAGGAGTTGGCAGGGATGAAGGGCCGGCCCGCCGCGAGGCGCTCCGCCGCCGGGGCCACGGGGATTGGCGCCAGGGCCTCAGAGAGGGAGCGGCAGGCCTCGCACCCGGCCAGGTGTTGGGCGACCCAGGCAGCTTTGAAGTTCGGCAAGGTGCCGGCGGTGAAGCCCGGTAGGAGTTCCCGGATTTGCTCACAGTGCACTCGCGTTACCTCCAAGTCAGGGGGAGGCCGGGCGCCGCCTCCCCCCGACACCCCCCACGCCGTATGGAATCTCGTCGGCGGTCTTGACGTCGTGCCGTCATGACCGCCTCTGACTGGGGACAAGACGAGGTCAGAGGGAGGCCGGGCGCCGCCTCCCC
>DAHVXO010000220.1 GCA_027356675.1 Symbiobacteriaceae bacterium
GCGGGCACGGTGCTCGTGACCCTCCTGGCGATTTTGCGCAGTATCGTCCAGCTCGGAATCCTGACATACCTGCCGTTCTACTGGATTGACGTTCTGAAGAACCCAGCCACTTCGGCCAGCTACGTGCAACTGACATACCTCATCGCTGGAGTGGGCGGGACGCTGGTGGGCGCCCCGCTGGCCGACCGGGTCGGCACCCGCAAGGTGCTGGTCGGCGCCTTCGCCATCCTGCTCCCGCTCCAATTCATGCTCTCCCGTCTGTCGGGGCTGGCGCTGCTGGTCTCCCTGTTCGTCGCTGGGTTTGTGATTGTCTCCACGTTTACGGTGACACTGGTCCTGACCCAGGACTACATGCCGCGCAACCTGGGTCTGGCCTCCGGGCTCAACCTGGGTCTGGCCTTTGGGATGGGCGGGGTCGGTGCGCGGGTCCTCGGCATGATTGCGGACCGCTGGGGCGTCCTCGTGGTCCTGGGTACGATCGCGGCGATGGTACCCGTGCTGCTCCTGCTGGCGGCGGTCCTGCCGCCGGTGCAGAAGGCGGTACGGCAAGCATAAGGGGGGCGGGGGGCAGTGTCGTACAATCACGCGGGGAAGGCTGTGGCGCGGGCTCTTCGGAATGAGGGGACGGAAGTGGTCTTCACCCTGTGTGGCGGCCATGTGATGTCGATTTATGACGGATGCCTGGATGAGGGGATTCGGGTCGTAGATGTGCGGCATGAGGCGACGGCCGCCTTCGCCGCTGACGGCTGGTCCCGGGTGAAGGGGCACCCGGGGGTGGCGATCGTGACGGCCGGACCCGGGGTGACCAACAGCGTGACCGGTATCGCCAACGCCTACCGGGCTCAGAGCCCGGTGGTGATCATCGGTGGGCAGGGGCCATACGGGCTCTCGGGCAAGGGTGCCTTGCAGGAGATGGACCTGATGAACGTGCTCCGGCCCATCACGAAGTGGCAGGCGCAGGTGACCGACCCCAAGCGCATCGGTGAGATGGTCGCCACGGCCTTCCGGCAGGCGATGGCGGGCGTGCCCGGTCCCGTCTACCTGGAGATGCCCGTCGACATGCTCTTCCTGCCGACCGAGCCTGCCGATGTGCCGGTGCCCGCGGCCTACGCCGGCCGGCCGGCCCAGCCGGGTGACCCGGACCGGGTGCGGGCGGCCGCGGCCCTCCTGCAGGCTGCGGAGCGGCCGCTGGTGCTGGTGGGTTCGCAGATTCGCTGGTCACCGCACTGGGAGACCGCAAGGACCTTTGCTGAGCAGGTGAGCGCTCCGGTCTACGTCTCCGGCATGGCGCGGGGCTTGCTCCCGCCCACATGGGGGCGGTCGCGCAAGGCGGCACTGGCGGAGGCCGATGTGGCGCTAGTCTTTGGAACACCGCTGGACTTCCGCCTTGGGTATGGGGGATCACCGACCTGGAATGAGGCGTGCAAGCTGATCCAGGTGGATTTGGACCATGCCGAACCGGGGCGCAATCGGGATGCGGTCATAGCGATCCCCGGCGATAGTGCCGCGGTGATGGGACAGCTACTGGAGCACTTGGACCCGAACGGATACCCCAGCAGTCGGGCTATCTGGCTGGCGAAGCTCCAGGCCGTTGAGCAGAAACAACGGGGGAAGGTAGCCGCTGCCCTGACCTCCGACGCCGCGCCGGTCGACCCGCTGCGCCTGTGCGCTGAGGTGGATGCATTCCTACCGGATGATGCGACGGTGATCGGCGACGGCGGGGATTTTGTGGCCACCGCCGCCTCTGTGGTGCGGGTCCGCCGCTACCCGGCGGGCTGGATGGACCCCGGACCCCTGGGGACCCTGGGTGTGGGCATGGGTTTTGCCATGGCGGCCAAGCTGGCCCGGCCCGAGTCACCTGTCGTGGTCTTCCTGGGCGATGGGACAGCGGGTATCAACCTGATGGAGATTGAAGCGGCTGTCCGCCAACAGATCCCGTTCGTGGTGGTCATCGGCAACGACGCCGCCTGGACGCAGATTCGCCGGGGCCAGATCGAACTCTTTGGTGCGGATCGGGCACCGGCCACCGGGCTGGAGTACGTCCGGTACGATTTGGCGGCGGCCGCGCTAGGGGCTCATGGGGAGTATGTGGAGGGGCCCGAGGAAATCCAGCCGGCGTTGGCGCGAGCCTTTGCGTCCGGTCGGGTGGCGGTCGTCAACGTGAAGATTGGTACCAGCGATTTCCGCGCCGGAGCGATCAGCATTTAGGGGGCGCGGGCCGAGACTTGTGCCCCCTGGGGAGGTCGGCCATGCCTGAACAGCCACTCGTCATAACAGCCGGTCTGACTCGGACCTTCGGGACCGCCACCAACCCGGTCCATGCTCTGCGCGGCGTTAACCTGCAGATCTCGCGGGGTGTGCTTGTGGGTTTAAAGGGGCGCTCCGGCTCTGGCAAGACCACCCTGCTCAACTGCCTGGGCGGGCTTGATATGCCCACTTCGGGCGAGGTCATTTTTGACGGCAAGTCGCTTAGCGCCATGAGTGACCTGGAACTCACCGTGTTGCGCCGCCACCGGATCGGCTATGTCTTCCAGTCCTTCGCGCTCATGCCGCTGCTCTGTGCGCTTGAGAACGTGGAGTTGCCCTTGCGCATCGCCGGGACGCCTGCCGCTGAGCGGGAGCAGCGGGCGAAGGAGTGCCTGGAGGTGGTGGGCCTCACCAAGTGGGCGAACCACCGTCCCTTCGAGCTCTCCGGCGGACAGCAGCAGCGGGTGGCTATCGCCCGGGCGCTTGCGGTGAAGCCCGATCTGATCCTGGCAGATGAACCCACTGGCGAACTGGATAGCCGCACTGCGATGCAGATCATCGCTCTGTTCCGGAACTTGGTGCGGGACCATGGCGTGGCGGTCTGCCTGACGACCCACGACCCAGCGGTGGAGGGCCTGGCCGACGTCACGTACCATCTGGCGGATGGGGTTGTCGCAGAGGAGGTGGCGCCATGAGCGACGAGGCACTGATTCGCTGTGAGGGCCTGGCGAAGATCTACAAGGCCAACGATCTCGAGGTTTTTGCGCTCCAGGGCCTCGACCTGAGCATCAAGAAAGGCGAGGTCATGGCGATTATCGGGAACTCCGGATCAGGGAAGTCGACACTGCTCAATATTTTGGGCGGGTTGGACACGCCTTCGGCTGGGCGTTGCACGGTGGGTCGGTGGAATCTGCTGAAGATGAACGAGGCCGAGCGGGTCCGCTACAAGCGGGAGATGGTTGGCTTCGTCTGGCAGAACAATGCCCGGAACTTGATTCCATACTTGACCGCCCTGGAGAACGTGCAACTGCCCATGGTGCTCACGGGCAAGCGGGCCCGCGGGCGGGCGGAGGAACTGCTGGAGGCCGTGGGGTTGGGTGACCGGAAGCATCACCGCCTGATGGCCCTGTCGGGCGGTGAGCAGCAGCGGGTAGCGATCGCCCTGGCGCTGGTCAACCAGCCTGAGGTGCTGTTAGCGGACGAGCCCACGGGCTCTGTCGACACCCAGACCGCAGGCATGATTCTGCAGCTCTTCCGGGACCTTAACTGGGTCTTGGGGATCACGGTTGTCATCGTTACCCACGACCAGCAGATGGCCCGGTCAGTGGATCGCTTCGTGCACATGTGCGATGGGAAAATCAGCTCGGAGGCAGTTCGGCGGGTCGAGCTGGTCGAGACCGACGAGGGACTGCAGGAGATGGCGGTTCACGAGGAGTACACCGTGTTGGACTCTGGCGGTCGGCTCCAGATTCCCGGTGAGATGCTCGCAGAGGCGGGCGTGAAGGACCGGGTGAAGCTCGTGATGGAAGACGGCCGCATCGTGGTAGTGCCGGCCGGGTCGGCGAAGCAGTGAAGATCTGCATGTTCGGGTCGGCCGGCAGGACCTGACGATCCTCACCACCCATCTTACGGCAGACCGGCGTTGCCAGGAATACCCATTCGGTCGACAAATTTCTCGGTGCGCCGTGTTCGCCAGCTTTCGACATGGAGCGCAGGGCTCCAGGATTAGCAGCGACCCCCATCGAGTAACATCAAAGTGGGGCCAGCAGGGACATAATCCCAAAAAATAGAAACCTCACCCCGAGTGAACTGCAAACACTCAGAATCCCAAAGAATTCTGTGGGGGAGGTTTCTATGGATATGGTAGCGCATTCCATCACGTCCTTCAAGGGACTGGTTCTGTGGCTCCAGGAGAAGCTGGTAGAGGATCTGTGTCAACAGGTGGAGACCGTGTTGGCTGGCTTGGAATCCGAGATGGGGCGCCCTGAAGACCTGAAGGGCTGGGAGTCGATCGGAAAGCGTTCGCGGACCGTCACGAGCCTCTCTGGGGTGGAGATCAGGTTCGCCCGGCACGGGTATCGCCGCACACTCCCCGACGGTGAAACGGTTTATCGTTATCCGTTGGATGAACTGCTGGGTCTCCCCCACGAGGAACGATTCTGCCCGCTTGTGCAGCACCTGGGGGTGGGTTTGGCGGCGAAGATGTCCTACCGCGAGGCGGCGGGGTTTATGCAGGAGTACCAGCACGTGCCTGTGAGTCACCAGGAGATTCACCGCTGGGTCCAGGAAGCTGGCGCCGAGCGGGAGCGGGAACAACAGGCCGAAGTGACAGCCGTATTTGAACAGGGAAAAATGCCGGAATGCGAGGGGCATGCGGCCGATGTTGTTGCCATTGAGGCGGATGGGATTTGGCTCCATCTCCAGCGGGAGCGTTCAAAAGCCACGGAGTTGAAGCTGGGCGTCATGCATGAGGGCTGGGAGGCGGAAAGCCCGGCCCGGAGACGGTTCCGGTTGGTCAACAAGACGGCCTGGGCGGGGTTCCTGCCGGGGCAAGCGTTCTGGGAGCGCGGGGCGATCCGTTTTGCAGAGCGTTACGACCGGGAGCATGTGGGGCGTGTGGTAATTAACGGGGATGGTGCCGAGTGGATCAAAGAGGGCCCGAAACACTTCGAAGGGGCTGAACTTTACCTGGATCCATTTCACCGGAACCGGGCCATCCGCCAGGCGCTCGGCTTTGCGCCGGACTTGGCTCACCGAGCACTACAGGCAATCTACAGCCGTAAGCTGGACGGGCTGCAGCAGGTCCTCGCCGAAGCGCTGGCAAAGGCCCCGGGGGAAGAGCACGTGGAGCGGGTGAAGCAGTTGAGCCGTTATCTCCGCAGTAACTGGGACGGGCTCCTTGACTGGCGTCAGGCTACTGCACAAGCGCCGCCGGAGCATGCGCGGGGACTGGGGGCGGCCGAGGGGCAGATTAACCATGTGCTGGCAACACGCATGACGAAGCGGGGCATGAGCTGGCGTACCAGCGGCGCTCACCACATGGCGCTACTGCGCTGCCTTGATGCCGAGGAACGACTCCCGCACTGGTTGGAGGGCTGGCAGAGGCGGCAATGGCCGGAGATCAAGCGTGTCGATGGGCGACATGCGCCCCGGCAAGTGGTCGAACGGCTGGCCACCTCCGATCCACAGGCTGGGCTGGTGGGCCGATTGCCACTGCTTGGGAGCACAGCCGGCACGAGCCCTCTGGGTCAGGAGCTCAAGCGGCTCGTGCAAAGAGTGCCAGCCTCTGAACTGACGCACCACACGTTGTGGCCATGGCCTCTGCGCACGGCCAAGTCACCGGCGTAAAACTAGACCCAATCTCTCCACAGCAATGGTGCGATCCGTTCCTTCGTGACGCTGAAAAACGATACGAGTTCAGTCTCGGGCATGAGGTTCTGAGGTTTCCCCACTTTGAGTTGACAGCTACGTGGTCCGAAACGCCTCTTGACGGCAGCTCCCTCTATCGTATATTCTCATGGAGTAACTTTATCAAGGGTGATGAAGCTCGCCCGGACGTCAAGTCCAAACCGCCGCGCGCTAATGGCTT
>DAHVXO010000246.1 GCA_027356675.1 Symbiobacteriaceae bacterium
AGATCACGCCCTACGCCGAAGTGGCGAGGGCGTGCTTAGGCTAGACCAAGGTAAATGGTAGGGGGTTGGTGCGATCACTGCCCTTACGTCGTCCCAAAGTCCTGATCGGTGATGTAGAGATCAACCGACTCGACCTTCACTGAGCCATCGGGCATACGTAGCCGGTAGTACAAGGTCCTTTCCCCAGTGGGGGTTAGCGGACCCACCTGGACATTGGTCCCTACGGAGGCGGCCATGGCCACCTCTCCGGACCATCCCAAGGCCTCGATGGTGCCCACCTCTGGTGGGACCGAGAGGGTGATGTCTCCCATCTCGGAGTCGGACCTGCGGATCAATTTCATTGGTTTTCTCTCAATGACCTCGTACGTCAGCTGCTTTTGGGGACGTAACCGCTCGAAAAGACCGGTCAGTAGGCTACGAAATGTCGACACGGATGACACCTCGAATCGGTAGTTGCCCTGCTATTCGCCGCGCGAGCGCATCCTACCTGCGATTCTTCCGAGGCAGGCGATCATACGGATGTGACACTGAGAACCGCATCGATGCTGCCTAGAACCTCATTCAGGGGTCCGAGAACCGCATTTTTCAGAGAGAACCAGTAGAACCGCAAGGGCGCCCTCAACCGGTCTGTCAGAGTGTTGTACCTACAAACCAGTACAAACCCATACGTTGTACGGGATTTTTCCCTCCAGAGCATGTACAAGATGTGGGAAATTCTGGCAGAATGAGAGCTAGGAGGGATTAACACTGTGAATAAGCGGCGGATTGTGACCTATGATGGAGGGTTCGGATACGTCAAGGCAGGAGACGGCGAGACCACGATTCTACACCCGGCGTTCATTACACCCGGAGTGCCGATCCCTGGGGCTGGAAGGGTAACAGCTGTGACGATTGGAAAGCAGGCGTACCTGGTCGGTGAGACCGCCCGGAAACAGTCCGGTGTGGTCCTGGAGTCGTCCTTGAAGGCGACCGAGCATACCAGCCCGGAGCGGCGCCTTTTAGCCATTGCCTCACTGGCGCTGCTCGCCGGTGGACCGGGCGCCCACACGTTCCATGTGGCAGCTGGCCTCCCCTTGATCCATATGGAGCAGGAAGAGGCTCTGAAAGCCATGCTCAACGGTATCAAGGAGGTGCAGGTGTCGGTAATCAACGACCGCGACAAGTACACCTGCACAATCACGGTCCAGGATTCTTGGGTGTACCCTCAAGGTCTTGGCGTGATCTTTGACTACTGCCTCAACCACAATGGGATCCCGCACCACACCATCACGTTCCCCGACGGAGTGACTGTAAAGGGGCAGCGGTCGATCTCAGGCGAGAAGCTCCTGGAGCTTGATCTCCTGGTCCTGGACATTGGGTTCAACACAGCGCTGTTCTATGCCCTGTCCGATATGGAGCCCATGACCAACTTCTGCCTGGGTAGCAATCGCGGCATGGCATGGGTCTATCAGCGGATCGGGCAAGCGGTGCTCCATGGAGTGGACCCGTGGGGCGTGCAGGATCGGATTCGGAAGAAGGAACTGGCGCCGGAGCAGTACACGTGGGCCTATGCACAGGTTGCTGATCAACTATCCAAGCAATTTGTCAACATGCGTCACAACTTTGACCTAGTCCTCGTGGGCGGGGGAGGGGGGGCCGCCCTATTCGAGTACCTGTTGCCCGAGGTGCGGAACAAGGTTCTCGTTGCCGAGCCCCAAGAGTCCAATGCGCGCGGGTACTTGAAAGCGGGGCGGCAGCGGTGGCAGCAAGTCGTCGGATAATGCAGGTAGACCTGGCTCCGGAAGAACATGACGAAGCCTTTATGGCATGGGTGCATGGGCTCGTCAAACGCAGACGGTTCAGTGACGAAGTCCGGGAAGGCCTTCGCCTTAGGTGGCAGATGGCACAACAAGGTGCACTCGGAAGTCTCGTCGTCATCCGTTCGATCCACGGGCCCACTTCGGAAGTAAGTAGCCGTCAGGTGGAGTCCGGGTCTGGCGTGCCCACTCCAGGGACATTCTCCGCAGGAACGACTCAGGAGACCACCGATGCCCCGAACCTCCACTCTCTCGGTGAGGCCTGGGAGCAAGGTCAGCACAAGTCTGGGGGGTCTCGACAACATGAATCACCAGAATCTCAGATTGTACCGAAGAAGCTACGCCGGTTGTTCTGAGCTGGCTCACGTGGGACTAAGAGGGTTGTCCCCAGGTGATTGTTGACTACGCTCATATACATCCCCGCAAGTTGACTCCACCGCTCAAACCGCAAATTTCGCTTTTTTCATCCAACACCTGGATTTACCGGGAAAATTGGGGTAGAATGATGGGAGGAAGCCACGTGCGGGGGATGTGTATGACTGTATCCCGAGCGAGGTTCAACGAGGCGTATCTGGCGGGGGACTGGGTGGCAGCTGTAAACCTCGGCAAGGGCCTGGTTGCCAGTGGCGACTACGGAGATCCTTCGGGTCAGGTACCAATTCGACTGGCCGAGGCGGCATTCAGATTGGGGCAGCGATACGAAGCCGTATGGCATGCCGATTTGGCACGCCAGGTAGTGGAGAGAGGGACGCCGCTAGAGGCAGCGGTCATGTGTAACGCTGCGTACTACTACCGAGTGCATGGTGCTCCGGGGCGGGCCATCGAAGTAGGCAACCTGTTCCTGGAGCACGCCGGGACATCAAGTGGGAACGGGTACGCACTCAGGGGCATGGTGCTTGTTCACATGGCGGCCGCATATGAGGCACTTCAAGACCTGGACAACGCCATCACACACTACTCCGAGGCAATTCAATCAAGTCAATCGCTCGGAAACCCGGCCCTTGCAGCCATGGCTACTGTGGACTTAGCTCATGCCGAACTCATGCGTGCCCGCGAAAATTCGGTGGAGAAGTGCAGGGCCATTCTTGAGGATGTCCGTCAGGACCAGTTGGACCAGCGCGGTCTCTTCGCCTTCTACGCTGTGAGGGGGCTCCTGGCGGAACAGATGGGTAAGCCAACGGAGGCTGAAGAGCATGCAACTGAGGCTCTCCGTTTGGCCGACGCTATTGACGAGCCCTTAGTTCATGAGCGTGGAGTCCTCGTACTCCTGAGATCAAGGCTTGCAATTCATCGTGGGGACCGGGCGACCGGGATTCTGTTTGCACTTGATGCAGCTGTGAACTTCGAAAGCACAAACGATCTGGAGTTGCTGGGAAAGTGCGAAGAACTCCTGCGGTCCACTATATCCGGGCTTCGTGCGGGGCGTTAGCCCCGCTTCAACAGCCAAGATTTTCGCCCGAGGCAAAACTCAAGGGGGAGTATCGAGAATGCGTAGATTGATCCTGGGAGTGCTAGTTGTCTTGGCCGTGTGTGCAGTCAGTGGGTCAGCTCTTGCCGGCTTTGGTGGAGGAATTGTCCCGACTTCTGTAACTTCTGCACGTTCAGGGCGCTAGCAACCTCTGTGACAATAGCAGCTATCTCTGAGCTGGTGTGATTTAGTACGCAGCCGTAGCAAACATGCCAGATACAGGGCTACATACTGATAGAGCGCTCCTACACCCGTAATTATCGGGATAGGGGCGCTCTATCTGTCTTCCCGGGGCGATTCAGACATTCCCGTACTAATTCTTCCAGTTGATCGGGGGATAGGCCACCAGCGGCTGCAAGTAGCAATCCTTGCTTGTAACGGGCTGCCAAGTCAGTAGCGGATGGTTCACTGCCGCGTAACAACCAGTCCGCCGGTATACCGACCAGTTCCTCCAATCGCCCGAACACAGATGAAGAAAACCGGAGGCGATCCTCCTGGTAGGCCCGCAAATCTATCGAAGAGGAGATGCCAAGGGCCTTTGCCAGTTCTTCTGGTTCTACGCCGTAACGGATATGCAGCTCAAGGACCAATAGTTTAAGTCGGGCGCCGGCCGTCTGACCAGGCTGAGCGAAATGGGTTTTGGCGAAGACCATCATGTAGGTAGGCAGATCGCCCGTCAGATATTCCACGGCTACCCCGTAGGCTGTGGCCAACTTCATCAGCGTGGCCTGACGTTTGGCCACGGCGTCTCGACGCGTCGAAGTGCCGCGCTTTTCGTTCTCCAATTGACATAGGGTGGCCGGCGGTATGCCGGCCCGCTCAGCTGCCTTGAACTGAGGCTCCACCCCTCGGAGTCGTTTCAATTTTTCGGC
>DAHVXO010000271.1 GCA_027356675.1 Symbiobacteriaceae bacterium
AAGCCAGTCGGCGAGGACCAGGTGCTGATCAAGCGCCTATCCGCGGGTGACGAGGAAGCGCTGGGCACGCTCATGGACCGCTATGGCGGTGCCTTGCTCCACTTCGCACACCGCCTGACCGGCGACATGCAGCTGGCGGAGGAGATCTGGCAGGACACCATGCTGAAGGCCTGGCAGCAGGCTGCCTCGTTCCGGGTCGACGGCCATCTCAAGGCCTGGCTCTTCCGAGTCGCCCGCAACAACGCCATCGACCATATGCGCAAGAAGCGGCTGCCAGTCGAGGAGTACACCACCTGCGTCGAGGCCCCGGCGACCACCTTCCGGCCCGAGCGGGAGGCTGAGCGCTCCTGGCTTTCGGCCGAGGTATTCGAAGCGGTGGATGAACTGCCGTCGGCCTACCGTGAAGTCGTGGACCTGCGCTTCTTCCACCAACTCTGCTACCAGGAGATCGCCCAGGTCTTGCACATACCCCTGGGCACGGTGAAGAGCCGCCTAAACTATGCTGTGCAACGGTTGACCAAGATCCTGCGCGAGCGGGGCATTGATCACAGCTTGGTCGATAACTAAGTCCAGCCCTCCCACCGGGGAGGGCTGCACTTTTTTTCGGGCGGTGACGAGCAGCCTTTGCTATAATGAGCAGAGACGATCGCGAAGGAGAAGATCCTTTGAACCTCCCGAATCTCATTACGCTTGGCCGCATCTTCCTGGTGCCCGTGTTTCTCTTTGCCATCCTGACCCGCCTGCCGTACGGCGGACTGCTGGCAGCGGGGGTATTTATCATCGCAGCTGCATCCGATGCCGCAGATGGGTATCTCGCCCGCAAGAACCGAGAAGTGACCCGGCTCGGAAAGTTCCTGGACCCGCTTGCAGACAAGCTCCTGGTCTCGGCCGCACTCATCGCACTGGTGGAGCTGGGGCAACTCACTACCTGGGTTGCCATGATCATCATCGGCCGGGAGATGGCCGTAACGGGCCTGCGGGCCATCGCCGCCGCAGAAGGCATCGTCATCGCGGCAGGCCCGTGGGGCGAGCTGAAGACCGTCATCCAGATCGTCTTCATCGTCACGACCATTCTGGCTAAATCGCTGCCCGGGGGCCTGTGGCTCAGTATACTGGCGGGTTGGCTGGTTCTACCGCTTCTCTGGGCGAGCGTGGTCCTGACGCTGTGGTCGGGGATCGATTACGGCTGGAACTACTACAAAGGCACCGGTCAGGGCAAGCCCCCCCGGCCGCCGCTGCGATTCCGCTGGAAGTTGTCGGTGCGCCGTCGGGCTGCCCGGCCGCGCGAAGGAGGCAGCAAGGCGTGAACTTCCTGTTCATCGGTGATGCCTGTGATTCCGTGGACCTGCCGGGCGAGCTTGCGAGCGCCCGGGTCTCCCTGGCCGGCATCAATTGGGCGCAAGAGGTGGTCCTGATCGTCGACATGGGGCAGCAGCGCACTGCGGGCTACGGCGTGCAGGTCAGCAGCGTGAACCTGATTGATGCCGACCAGGTCGACCTGGCATTACACGTCACTAAGCCCGGGCGCGGCATGATGGTCGCCCAAGTGCTGACGCGTCCGTATGCCGTCTGCCGCCTGCCGCGGGTCGGGCTACGACCGGGCGAGATCACGGTCACGGCGCATGACCAGACCGGGGCTGAAGTTGGCAGGCAGGTGGTTCGGCTGTGAGAGCCGTCATCTTCGCCGCAGGCCAGGTGAGCGACTACGGGCGCATCCGGACCCTCCTGGGGGAGGTCGACCTGATCATCTGCGCGGATGGCGGGGTCCGCCACGCTGTGGCCCTCGACCTGACCCCCGACCTGGTCCTGGGCGATTTCGATTCCATCACCCCCGCCCTGCTCCGGGAGGTGGAGGAGCGGGGCATCCCGATCCTGCGGGTCCCCTGGGAAAAGGACCAGACCGACACCGAACTCGCCCTGCGGGAGGCGATCGGACGCGGCGCTCAGGAGATGATCCTGGTGGGTGCTTCCGGCGACCGGCTGGACCATACCCTCTCGAACGTTCTGCTTCTGCCGGGGATGCCTGCCGGTGTCCAGGTTTCGCTGGTCGATGATAAGAACGTCGTGCGGTTGCTCCGGCCCGGAACCGCCGCCACAGTAGCGGGGCGCCCGGGGGAGTATCTCTCGCTCCTGCCCCTGACGCCGGAGGCAACGGGCGTGTCCATCACCGGCGTGAAGTGGCCGCTGGCGGATGCGACCCTGCGGTGGGGCGAGTCGCTAGGGGTCTCAAATCAGTTGGCGGCTCCGGCGGCGACCGTCTCGGTCCGGACGGGGCTTCTGCTGGTCATCTCGGCCCGGGACTGACGAACTTGGGCACTCCCTGCACGCTGCATTCAACGACCCCGGGAGCCCGATTCTGCGAGGGGAACCGTCCGTCTTTCGGGGACCGTGGTTCACCTACCTGCGCCGGGGTGCGGGGGGACCTGAGCACGGACGCGCGGGTGAGAGATTTGGAGCAGGCGGGTGCATAAATTGCGGGTCAGACTCTTGGCATTGGATCTGGACGGAACGTTGCTGGAGGCCGGTTCCACCCTTTCGGCCGCAAATCGGGAGGCCGTCGCACGGGCGCAGGCGATGGGCCTGCAGGTGGTGCTGGTGACCGGGCGCTCCTGGCGGTCGACGCACACGTACTATGAGGCGCTTGGTCTGACCGGCCCGGCCATCTGCTATCTGGGCGCCCTGGTCGTGGCCGATGGCAGCGGGCGCATCGCCCATTACCGGCCGTTGGTGCAGCCCGCCTGGGAACAGCTGCGCGACTTCGCACTCGCGAACGGGCTGGCCGTCACTGCGGCCGTCGGCGTTGACCAGGCCGTGGCCGACGGCGACCTGCCGGGCCGCGGGCTGGTTGCGGCGGACATCGCCTGTGCAACGCGCAAAGCGGACGACTTCAGCGATTGGGAGGGCTGGAACCCCTACACGGAAATCCATTCGGATCTGTCGCCTTGCAAGGCGCCGCCGGTCATGGTCGCGGTGTACGGGGACCAATCGGTGCGCAGCGTGCTGGCGGAGTTCTCTGCGGGGTTGCCCCAGAGCCAGTTTGACCTGACGGATCGGATCGCCGGGGAGACGGTCTTGCATGTCTGGCACGCCCAGGTGGACAAGGGGAGGGCCCTGGCCGACTTCTGCAGGGCGCGTGGCATTCGCCCGGGTGAGGTTGCGGCGATCGGGGATGCACCGATGGATATCAGCATGATCAAGTACGCGGGTCTGGGCGTGGCCGTGCCGAATGGTCACCCGGCCTTGAAGGCGGCTGCTGGGCTGATCGCCACCCCGAGCGAGGCGATCGATCTGATCCTCAAGGAGGGGCGGACTTGCGCGGACTGAGGTGTTAGAGGAGCCGGACCGCAACACGCGCCCGGCGCTCGTGGCCCGGCTGGTCGAGCTTTCCCGCGCTTTCCCAGGTATGGTATGATGGGACCCGTAGAGTCAGGGCGAGAGGAGCTGCGCCGGCCGTGAGTGGTACCTTCGACTTTGAGCCAATCCACAATGAGTTTGTGCCCTGGACCCCCTGGCAGACCGCACCGAATCGCGCCAAGGTGGCCCTGGTCTCCATGGGTGGGGTCTACCTCAAGTATGGGCTGCATGAGCCCTATGCCGCCGACCTTCCCGGTGGGGATCCGACCTTTCGCGAGTTCCCGGCCGTGGTCGCCACGGCCGATCTGGAGTTGGCCCCCGCTGGATATGACCAGGAGTACGCCCGTGCCGACCTTAACATCATCTTCCCGCTGCAGCGGCTGCAGGCGCTGGCGGATTCCGGGTACATCGGAGCGTTGGCCCCCTTTGCTTACAGCTTCCTCGGCCAGGTGAGGGAACCGCTGCGCCTCGTGGCCAACTATGCACCTAGCGTGGCCTACCGCATCAAGCGCATGGGCGCTGATGTGGCTCTGCTCGTCGCGACCGGAGCGCTGGAGCACCAGACGGCCGCCCTGGTTGCCCGAGCCATTGAATTGGCGGGCACGCCCACCGTCGTGTTTGGGACGCAGCAGGCGGTACTGGTGGCCGTGGGGACACCCCGGTCTGTGGTCGTGGCGCACCCCCCCGGCGCCCCGCTGGGGAATCCGGGCAACGCCGGCAAGCATCAGTACCTGCTCAGCGAGGTGCTGGACGCCGCCTGGGAGTTCGAAGGCCCCGGGCTCGTCGCCGAACTGGCCCATTCCTGGGGTGGGCGCTAGCGTTGGGAGGAGGCATCCCTGTGGGTGAGCGGGCGAACTGGGAAGTGGTGTTCGAGACCGGCGAGCAGGTGGAGGCCGAACTCGTGCGGGGCCTCCTGGCCACCAGCGATATTCCGGTTGTGATGGAGTACAAGGGCTGGAAGTCCATGCAGACGTTCTTTGGCGCCGGCGCTCCCGGCCAACTGGTGCTCAAGGTCCCACCGGACCATGCTGACCTTGCCCGGGAACTGATCGCGTCCAAAGCTGAGTTCACGGATCCCGAGACGACCGAGTAGCACTGCATAGCGCCGGCCCCCCTGCCAGTACCTGTTGGCGGGGGGGCCGTTTTGCGTTTCACTCAGGCCTTGGTCGGCGCCAGCAAGTCGCTGACGCGATGCCAGAGCATGTTCAAGGAGTCGCGCGCCACCGATTGCTCCAGGATCAGAGCGGACCGCGTCTGCTCGGCCAGATCGACGACCTGCTTGACGGCGTCCTTCGAAGCGTCCGGCGCCTGCTCCAGCGCCTGCCGGAGGCTGCCGGCAGCGATGCCGAGCTCATCCTTGGCGAGGCCGCGATTGCCCTCTGCCCAGTGGACCTGGGCCAGGAGAATCTCCCCCTGGGCCTTGACCAGCAGGGTCTTCCACCGGAGTTCCAACGAGAGCGCCTGGGCGGTCTCCTTACCCTGCTTGGCAACCTGTTCTACCACCGACTTCTCCAGCGTCTTCAGCTTGGCGTCGGTCTCCTCCCGGCTCTTTTGCAGCTCAAGCCTCAGCGTGTCGATCTCCTTGAGCCGTGCATCCAGCGTGGTGCTGGTCCCGCTTTGGTCCAGGAGGATCCGGGCGGACTCGGCCGCCTTCTCTACCCGGGTCACCTGCGACTCCAGCAGGTCTTGCCGCTGGCGCAGTTCGTCCCGCAGGGCCTTTACCTGCGCCGTCGTGCCCTGCTGTTCTTGCCGGATTCGCCACTGGAACACGCCAAAGGCACTCAGGGCACTGATTGCCGCGATCAGGACCAGGTAGGCGACGGCCTTGACCACAAAGCCGACTGCTGACGCCCGCCGCAGGGATTCCGGCTCTGGCGCTGCAGGTTGGGTTTCCATATCAACCAGGACCTCCCAAGGTATACCGATTTGTTGCACACGACTTGTTTATGAGCAGGTAATGTCATATCCCCGGCGAAACTTAGGCAAAAGGCCTGCACTATATAGAGGCACTAAGGGAAATCGCACATATCGAGGAGGGGTCCCCCGGATGAAGAAGAGTTCCGCATTGGTGCTCGGTATCCTTCTGCTCCTGATGTCAGGGCTTATTGGCTGCAGCTCAAGCTCCACCAAGCCGAGTGCTCCTGCCGAGACCAAGCCCACGACCGCTCCGGCTGCACCCGCGCAGGCGGGCACCACTGCGCCCGCGGCAGTCTCTCCGGCAGCATCCGCCCCGGCGGCGGCCCCCGCGACCACTCCCGCTCCCGCCACCACAGCCACCACAACGCCTGCTACCACCCCGTCCGCACAGCCGGTCGCCCCCATGCCCCAACCCACGACCACCACCCCGGTGACCAAGCCGCCCACCACGACGACGCCCGCACCGCCCCCGGCACCCATCGTGACCACCGACGGATCGTATGACCGGATCAAGAAGGCCGGCAAGCTCCTCGTGGCAATCGACGCCACCTATCCGCCCATGGAGTTCGTCGATTCCGACGGCAAGACCGTCATCGGCTTCGATGTGGACATGGCGACCAAGATTGCTGAGAAGCTTGGTGTCAAGGCCGAGTTTGTGGTCATGGACTGGGATGGCATCATCCCAGGCCTGTTGGGCAAGCGTTATGACATGATCATGTCGACCATGAACATCACGCCGGACCGCCAGAAGCAGGTCAACTTTGTCGAGTATGCCAAGATGTCGCAGGTCTTCGTCTCCGGCAAGGGCAACAACATCCGCAGTGAGGCAGACCTGGCGGGCAAGCTGGTCGCCGTTCAGGCCGAGACCACATCGCAGGATTGGCTCGAAAGCGTGAAGGAGACCGCCAAGTTCAAGGATATGCGGACCTTCAAGGCCGCAACGGACACCTTCTTGGAAGTCAAAAACGGCCGCGCAGACGTCATCGTCATCGATGAACCGGTGGGCCGCTACTACGCCCGTCTCGATTCCGCCACCTTCACCGTGACTGGGCAGGCCATGGACCCCGAGCCCGTCGGCATCGCCATCCGCAAGGAGGACGTCGACCTGGCGAAGGCCGTGGATCAGGCTTATACCGAACTGATGGATTCCGGGACGGTCGCACAGATCTCCTGGTACTGGTTCGGCATCCAGCTCCCCCGGTAGATGAACTGTGACCGGCGGCAGTGCGTGAGTACTGCCGCCGGAACGTTGTGAAGGAGGATTGGCAGCGTTGGCTGCGTTCTTGGAGCACTCAGCGAACATACTTCCCCGTCTATTCGAAGCCATGGGTTGGACGCTGGCCCTCACGTTCGTAAGCGCCTTCTTCGGCTCGCTGCTGGGCTTAATCACTGCCCTTGTACGTATCTCGAAAAGCAGGATTCTAATCTGGATTTCCA
>DAHVXO010000275.1 GCA_027356675.1 Symbiobacteriaceae bacterium
AGATCAAGCGGATGTACGTGGCCGAGTAGATCGTTCAGTGCGGGCCACCCGGGTCGGGTGGCCCTTTTAACTTGTGGGTCTTTGGTTGGTATGGTATTCTTCGGTCGTACGTCGGGGGTTGGGCGAGAGAACCTCCCAGCCAGACCCGCGGAAAGGGAAGCGACCGTGCATCGCCTACTCATTATCAATCCCGGTTCGACTTCGACAAAAATCGCCATCTTCGACGATGATCAGCCAATCCACACCGAGACGCTGCGACACAGCAGCGAGGAGATTGGCCGTTTTGCGCGCGTCTTCGACCAGTATCCCTTCCGGCGGGAACTGATCCTGCGTTGGCTGGAGCAGGTCGGGACGCCGCCAGCGAGCCTGGCGGCGGTGGTTGGGCGTGGCGGTATTCTGCGGCCGATCCCCGGGGGAACTTACAAGGTGGGGCCGCGCATGCTGAGGGACCTGGCAGAAGGCAGCCTGGGCGAACACGCCTCGAACCTGGGGGCGGCACTGGCTAGCGAGATTGCGGCCGTCGCGGGCGGGATCCCGGCCTTCATCGTCGACCCGGTGGTCGTCGATGAGATGGAGCCCGTGGCCCGCATCTCCGGGCTGCCGGGGATGCCCCGGCGCAGCCTCTTCCATGCCCTGAACCAGAAGGCTGTGGCCCGGCGGGCCGCCCGGGAAATGGGGCGCAAGTATCGGGAGGTCAACCTGGTGGTGGTTCACCTGGGCGGCGGCATCACCGTGGGCGCCCATCGCCAGGGGCGTGTGATCGATGTCAACAACGGCCTCGACGGCGAGGGGCCAATGTCGCCCGAACGGGCGGGGACGCTGCCCTCCCTGGGCGTGGTGCACCTCTCGTTCTCCTGGCGGTATGCCCTGCCGGAGATCGCGCGGATGGTGGTGGGCCAGGGCGGGCTGGTGGCCCACCTGGGCACCAACGATGCCCGGGAGGTCGAGCGGACGGTGGCGAAAGGGAACTCCCACGCCGAGCTGATTTACCGGGGCATGGCCTACCAGGTTGCCAAGGAAGTCGGACGGGCCGCTGTGGCCCTTGGGGGCAAGGTGGACCGAGTGGTCCTGACCGGCGGTCTGGCCCACTCCAAGCTGCTCACCGGTTGGGTGGCGGAGCGGGTACAGTGGATCGCACCGGTCGCCGTCTACCCCGGCGAGGATGAATTGCCCGCCCTGGCGGAGGGGGCCCTGCGGGTGCTCCAGGGCGAGGAAGAGGCCCGCGAATACTGATCGATGGCAAAGGAGCAGCAGGCAATGAAGACCGTTCGCAGTGAGGAGATCCTCCGGAGCCGGGTCTACACAATCCGCCGCGATGTGGTCCAAATGGATGACGGCCGGGAGTTTGAGCGCCATGTGATCGCGCACCCCGGGGCCGTAGTGATCCTGGCCGAGGAGGGCCAGGAGATTCTCTTCGTGCGCCAGTACCGCCATGCGGCCGGCGAGTCCCTGCTCGAACTCGTGGCAGGTACGCTGGAACCAGGCGAGGACCCGGCAGAGACCGCCGCGCGGGAGTTGCAGGAGGAGGCCGGGTACAAGGCCGGCAAGCTCACGAAGTTGGGTGAGTTCTTCAGCGCCCCCGGGTTCTGTTCCGAACTGCTGCACTTGTATCTGGCCGAGGAACTGACGCCGTCCCGTCTCCCGGGTGATGAAGATGAGGAGATCACGGTGGAGCGGTATACGCTGGAGCAGGCCACCCAGATGGCACTGTCCGGGCAGTTTCGCGACGCCAAGACGCTGGCGGGGGTGCTGCTCTATGCCCAGTACGTCAAGCCCCGCTAGCCGGCTCCAGGCGGTCTATGTCGACCTGCACATCCACCTGGGATGGGCGGGCGAGCCCGGGGGCGGGGTGAAGATCTCGGCCGCCCGAGACCTGACTCTGGCGGGGATCCTGCGCGAGTGCCGGGAGCGCAAGGGAATCGGGATGATTGGGGTCATCGATGCTGCCACCGAGGGGGCACTGGCCGACCTGACAAGACTGCTGGAGTCTGGCGACGTGCAGGAACTCCCCGGGGGCGGCTTTGCGTACGGTCCCGAAGTCACGCTGATCCCGGGCGCAGAGGTGGAGGTAGCGCACACGGCCAACGGCAAGGCGGTCCATCTGCTCTGCTTCGTGCGTGGTGTGCGGGAGCTGCGGGAATTCGCCGCGTGGCAGCGGGGACGAGTGCGCAATCGGCAGCTTTCGACGCAGCGGCACCATGGGACCACCGCCGCCGATGTGACCCGCTGCGTCGGCGACCTGGGGGGCATCGTGATCCCGGCTCACATCTTCACGCCCTTCAAGGCGGCGCTGGGCGCGGCAGGGAGCATCGCTGAGGTGATTCCGCCTGAGCTGTGGGCGCATGTGCCCGCGGTCGAACTGGGGCTCTCCGCCGACACCGCGCTGGCGGATGAACTGCCTGAGCTCTCTCAGTTTACCTACATCACCGACTCCGATGCCCACTCCTTGGGGAAGATCGGGCGGGAGTACAACCTGGTCCAGATGGCGGCGCCGACCTTCGATGAGTTGGTGATGGCCCTGCGGGAGGCCGAGGGGCGGCGGGTGCTGGCCAACTACGGCCTCGACCCCAGGCTGGGGAAGTATCACCGCACCTATTGTCTGGACTGCGACCGGCGCTTGGAAGGGGAACCGCCGCTTTTGACGTGTCCTGTCAATCCCCGTCACAAGCTAGTGCCGGGGGTACTTGACCGGATTAGACATGATCGGACGGAGCAGACGGGGGCGGGTGCCGAAGCGCGCTCACGACCTCCGTACGTGTACCAGGTCCCCCTGCAGTTCGTCCCGGGTCTGGGGCACCGGGCCATGGAGCGCCTTCTGGCTGCCTTTGGCACGGAGATGGCGATCCTGCACCAGACCACGGCCGCCGATCTGGAATCCGCCCTCGGACCGAAGCTCGCCCGCCTGGTGGTGGCGGCCCGGGAGGGCACACTTGCCGTGGAGGCGGGTGGGGGCGGAGTCTACGGAAAGATCCGCTCTGAGTAGCACATAACGCGGTAACCGCATGCATAGCTTCCTGGGAGTCTGCTTCCGGGGGGCTTCGGAGCATGTGGCTGTTTGACCATGGGTGGCATACGCTGGAGGGGTTCCTGGACGAGCATCGGGGGCCGGTGCTCTTCTTGGGTACTCTGTTTGTCATTGGCGTGATCTTCGGGGCGCTGGCGGTGCGGAGCCTGGAGCCGAAGGACAAGCAGGAACTGGTGGCGTACTTGGCTGGATCGGTCACGTCCCTGGAGAACCCACCGGCAGGCGCACCGGCACTGCTGCTGCGGCGTGCACTTCTGGGCAACGCCAAACTGCTGGCGCTGCTCTGGGTGTTGGGCATCTCCGTGGTGGGCGTGCTGGGGGTCATGTTGCTGACCGTCCTGCGAGGCTTTATGACGGGTTTCGTGGTCGCCTTCCTCGCCGCCGAGATGGGTTGGCCCGGGGTGCTGCTGGCTGTCGCGGGCCACGTGCCCCAGAGCCTGCTGGAGGTACCGGTCCTGATTCTGGCTGGGACGGCCTCGGTGGCCTTCTCGGCGCGCGTCTTCCGCTCGTGGCGGGAGGGGCGGCGGGTGCCGAACTTCTACCCGGCATTGGCCTCTTACACGGCGGCACTGTGTGTGATGGGCCTCGTCCTGATCTTGGCCGGATTTGTCGAAGCCTATCTGTCACCGGCGCTGGTCCATCTCAGCGCAGCTGCCCTGAAGTCGCCGTGAAGCGGCCCCAACTGCGGCAGTAGGCATGGGCCTTCGCCGAACAGGGATCCTCACCCCCATAGGCCGTGTGTGCCCGCTGCAACCGCACCTGCGGGGGCTTGCACCGCTTCACCACATCTGTCATAATCCTTGTGGTGCAAGGCGGTGAACCATTTTAGGCGGGACCGCGCCCTTCTGAGGCTCCTGCGACTGCCTGGGCGAGGTCCGGAAGGAGAGATGCTCTCGTGCTGGTTGGCGTTTTGAAAGAGATCAAGGCCTACGAGAATCGCGTCGCCGCGACCCCAGCCGGTGTTTCCGCTCTGGTGAAAGCCGGGCATCAGGTTTTCGTCGAGAAGGATGCTGGCAAGGGTAGCGGGTTCGAGGACGCTAACTATGTGGCGGCGGGCGCAACCATTCTGCCCAACAACGTCGCCATTTTTGCGAAGTGCGACATGCTGATGAAGGTCAAGGAGCCCCTGCCCCCCGAGTATGAACTGTTCCGCCCGGGCCAGATTCTGTTCACCTACCTGCACCTGGCGCCCGAGCCGGGACTGACCAGGCAGTTGGTCGAGAAGAAGGTCGTGGCGATTGCCTACGAGACCGTTCAGTTGCCTGACCGCTCCCTGCCGTTGCTGACACCCATGAGCGAGGTGGCCGGCCGCATGGCGGTCCAGATCGGCGCCCACTTCCTGGAGAAGGCGTGGGGCGGCCGCGGCGTCCTCCTGGGTGGCGTGCCTGGTGTGGCTCCCGGCGATGTGGTGATCCTCGGCGGCGGGATCGTGGGTACCAACGCGGCGAAGATGGCGGTTGGCCTCGGCGCCCTTGTGACCATTCTCGACATTAACCCTGACCGGCTCCGCTATTTGGACGACATCTTCCAGGGGCGAATCCAGACTCGGGTCTCCAACGAGTACGTCATCGCTGCAGCCGTCGCGCGGGCAGACCTGGTGATCGGCGCTGTACTCATCCCCGGCGCTCGGGCGCCCAAGCTGGTCACGACCGATATGGTCAAGACCATGAAGAACGGTTCCGTCATCGTCGACGTGGCCATCGATCAGGGTGGGTCCATTGAGACCATCGATCACGTGACCACGCATATGGACCCGGTCTACGAAAAGTTCGGCGTCATCCACTATGCCGTGGCCAACATGCCGGGTGCAGTGCCGCGGACCTCGACGTATGCCCTGACCAACGTGACGCTGCCCTACGCCCTGCAACTGGCGGGAAAGGGCTGGCACCGGGCACTGTCGGAGAACCCCGCCCTGGCCAGAGGTGCCAACGTGGTCAACGGTCACGTTACGTACCAGGCGGTGGCGGAGGCGCACAACCTGCCCTTCACGCCCATCGCGAAGGTACTCGCCGGTTAGTCTGCGGATCGTTCACATAGCGGAGGCTCTCCCGGCGTGGGAGAGCCTCTTTTGGGTCATAAAAAAGGGCTGGTCGTCATAAAGTGTGTCATTGCGTGTTGACGTTCGGCCTGCGCACGGGCGCAACCGGTGCGGGAGGATTGACCATCATTCTGTAGAATTGACAAGAACGGCCACGCACGGCGCATAATTCGCTCCGGTAAGTGAGAGAATTATTACCACATCAGGCGCGAAGGGGATGCGGGATGAAAAAGCTGATCCATGAGTTCATCAACTACCTGAGCGTGGAGCGTGGGCTGGCCGTCAATACTTTGGAGTCGTACGGCAGGGATCTCCGCCAATACTCGCAATATCTGCAGCGAGATGACGACTCAGACCTCGATTCGGTCTCCCGGGGTACGATTCTCAACTATCTCTTGCATCTGCAGACGCAGGGGAAGGCGACGGCGACCATCGCACGGCGGCTGGCGGCGCTGAAGGCCTTCTATCAGTTCCTCGTGCGGGAGAAGATGATCAAGAACGACCCGACAGCCAATCTGGAGTCCCCAAAGTTGGAGAAGCGGCTGCCAAAGGTCCTGACCGTGGCGGAAGTGGAGCGCCTGCTGGCACAGCCCAGCGGGTCGGAGCCGTCGGGGATCCGGGACCGGGCGATGCTCGAACTGCTCTATGCGACCGGATTGCGGGTCTCGGAGCTGGTTTCGCTCGACATAGCGGATGTCAACCTGGAGACGGGGTACATCAAGTGTTCGGGCAAGGGGTCCAAGGAGCGAATCGTACCGCTGGGGTCCCTGGCGATCATCTCATGCCGGGAGTTCCTGAGCCACGCTCGGGGGCGCCTGGTCAAGGAACAGAGTGAAAAGGCGCTCTTCGTCAACCATCATGGTCACCGGCTTACCCGGCAGGGGTTCTGGAAGATCGT
>DAHVXO010000284.1 GCA_027356675.1 Symbiobacteriaceae bacterium
ACAGCCCGTTGCGCAGGGGCGGGTCCGCTCCCTTGGCACGATCCGTCGCCATCTTGGCATCGCCCTGTCGGCACAGAAGGCGGACCGCTTCGTGCGGATGGAGATGGTGGAGAACCGCCTGATCATTCATTTTGATGCAGCGCTACTGTTTGATAGCGGAAGTGCGGTGGACAAACAGGAGGCGATTGCGGCACTGGACGCCATCGGGCGGGTGCTGGCGAGCTCGGCGAACCACCTGACCATCGAAGGCCATACGGATAACGACCCGCTGATTCCAAGCCTGCAGTTCCCAGATAACTGGATGCTTTCCGACGGACGGGCTCGGGGCGTCATGCGCTTCTTTGGCGAACTCAACGGCATCCCCTGGACTCAGATGTCCATCGCTGGTTACGCCGATACCCGCCCCATTGCGTCAAATGACACCCCCGCAGGCAAGGCCAAGAACAGGCGGGTCGACATTGTGGTGCTCGGTCGTTAGGGTCCGTGACCGGAGGAGGAAAGCGGATGAACCTGAAGAAGATCGGGCTATATGCCGGAATTGGCCTGGGCGCCCTGGCCGTCGTGATGGCGGTGGCCGGCGGAACTGTCTACCTCTTCGTCAAGCTAAACTCGCCGCAGGCGAAAGAGGCGGCCGCCGTGGCTACCACCAAGGGCGGTACGGAGAAGGGCCTAACCCTCGACTTTGAGATCACACAGAAGAACATCGTGCTGCTCAAGCCGTTTGTCACGAATCTGGCGGATTCCGACCGACCCCGCTATATTAATGTCACTTTTGAATTGGTCACAAAAGATCAGGTGACGAAGGAGAAGGTGGCTGCAAATCTGCCGGTGGTGCGGGATGCCGTGGTTGCTGTCCTAAATAGTAAGAAGGCTTTGGAGGTAACCGGCGAAG
The DNA here is from genome assembly GCA_027356675.1 of Symbiobacteriaceae bacterium. Next base: position 893 of record DAHVXO010000284.1, read on the forward strand.
CAGGAGCCAATACCCTTAAGGATGACATTCTAAAGCGGCTCAACGATGCCCTGGGCGGTAAGTTAGTGGCCAAGGTGCTCATCACTGACTTCGTCGTCCAATACTGATTCCCAGCCTGACAGCCCCGGTAGCACCCTGGGAGGCGAGATGCGTGGCCGATATCCTGAGTCAGGCGGAAATCGACTCCCTGATCTCCGCCATGGTCAACCAGAAACAGGAGCGCGACGACAAGCGGTCAGCTCAGGTACCCATGCCTAAACGGGTCCGGCAGTACGATTTTCGCCGCCCTGATAAGTTCTCAAAGGATCAGATCCGCACGCTGCAGATGATCCACGAGAACTTTATCCGGCCGCTGCAGACTTACTTTGCGGGCCGGTTCCGCGCCATGGTGCAAATGGTGGTCGGTTCGGTCGACCAGACCACATACGCCGAGTTCATTCGTTCCATCTCCAACCCGTCGGTGATCTGTCCCTTCAGTATGTCACCGCTCCCCGGCACATGCGTAATGGACGTAAACCCGGTGGTCGCGTTCCCGATGCTGGACCGGCTCTTCGGTGGGCCGGGCGGTGCGGTCCCACAGAACCGGGCGCTTACTGAGATCGAAAGCTCGGTGATTCACGGCGTGATCCAGGGTACGTTGGAGGCCTACTCCGAGGCGTGGCGGAACATCTCAAACTTCCACATCACGCCTGGGAATCTGGAGACCAACCCGATGTTCGTCCAGGTGGCGGCCCCCAGCGAAATTGTCATCACCGTCGCGTTGGATGTGCGCATCGGTGAGCACGTGGGTGTAATCACGATCTGCCTACCCCACCTGACACTGGAGCCGATTCTGGACAAGCTGTCAGCGCACAACTGGTTCAAGACCCAATCACGCGAGGTAAGACCGGCAGATATGGTGGCCCTGGAATCCCGTGTCGGCGTCGCCAAGGTCTCCGTCGTGGCCGAGCTCGGTCGCACGGAACTGACCGTGGCCGAGATCCTCGATCTGGGCACTGGGGACGTGGTCATGCTTGACGCCCGACTGAGCGATCAGGTCACCGTATACGTCGGCAATCAGCCTAAGTTCAGCGGACGCCCGGGACGCACACATGGTCGTACGGCCATCGAGATTACGGGCGACGCCAAGAAGGGGGACGACGAAGATGTATGAGGAGTCCATCTCCCAGGCGGAGATCGATGCCCTGGTCCGCGGGATCGTGGGAGGGGAAGAGTCGACCGCGGCCCCCGCGGCGGTACAGCAGGAACCGTCTCTTCTGCAGGGACCACTGCATGAGTTTGTCGAGACCGCCGGCCAGGCGCTCACCGATCTCGTCGGTGTGCCCTGCCAGGCGGCTTTGATCGAGGTCAGCACCACGAACCTGCTGGGGGTCTCCTCGCTGATGCAAGGTCAGATCCTGGTAGGCCGTGCGGCGCTGACCACCGGGCTGTCTGGCACGGTCTACTACGTGCTGCCCAACAGCCTGGGCCTGGCGATGATCACCCAGTTGTACGGTGGCGTCGCCCCTTCCTATTTGGATGACTCCGCCCTGGGTGCGCTGGCCGAGGGCCTGACCCAGATGAACCAGGCTGGTCTGACCAAGCTGGCCGACGTCCTGTCTCGCCCGGTACTGGCGGCACAGGTGGAGGCGGTCTCGGCCATGTCGATCACCGAGGTCGCCGGAGTCATTCCCGGGGCCGTTGTGGTCGCAGCAGCCTTCGACCTATCGGTATCGGACACCAACGGCCGTATGTATATCCTGCTGCCGCAGGAGGCTGCCTCTGCAATCGTGCAGGCCGTCAGGCTGCGCAACACAGCCAAGGCCCGGCCGGTTGACGACGCGCTGGCGCACGTACCGGTGGCCGCTCCAGCCCCCCCCGCCGCAGCGCCGTCCGTACCGGTCAAGGCAGCCGCTACCGGGTCCTCGTCCGTGTCGTATCAGACCGCGCAATTCCCAGACCTGGCGCCACGGGCCGGCCGCGAGGAGATCCGCAACATCGAACTGCTCCTGGACGTCACGTTGCAGGTGACGGTGGAATTGGGCCGCACCCGGCGCCAGATCCGGGAGGTGCTGGCCATGGGCCCCGGTTCCGTCGTGGAATTGGACAAGCTGGCCGGCGAGCAGGTGGATGTGCTGGTCAACGGGAAGCTAATCGCCAAGGGCGAGGTCGTCGTCATCGACGAGAACTACGGGGTGCGCATCACGGACATCATCAGTCCCGTGGACCGGGTCCAGTCGCTCAAGTAAGGGGAATCCCGCGTGAGCACGATGGAGTTGGTCAAGCCCCTTCTCTACTTCGGCTTTCTGTTTGCAGTCGTGGTCTTTCTGGCCTGGCTAACGACCCGGCTGGTCGGCACTCGCATGACGGGGCCGACCCGGGGCCGCCCGCTGCGGATTCTCCAGCATGTGCCCGTGGGCCGGGAGCGCTCGATCGTGCTGCTCGAGGTGGGCGGGCGGATCTACATGCTCGGAGCCACTGCCCAGCAGGTGACCCTGCTGGACGCCATCGACGATCCCGCTGCCATCCAGCGAATCATGGCAGGACTGCCGCCTGACGGCGAGAATCCACTGGGGAAGATACTTCCCCAGTCCTTTTCCGATGTCCTGAATCAGGCGCTGGGGGGATTCGGGTCCGCTGGGCGCGCTCCGAACAAGCCGGGCCAACCGGCGGAGGCGGATGAGACCGAGCGCTTGCAGGAGCAGATTGAGCGGCTGAAGCGCCTTACGAAGCGAGAGTAGGGGGAAGCGTCCTTGCGCATTCGCATGTGGACAGGGTCGCTGCTGCTTGCCGGGGCGCTATTCTTCTTCTTGCCTGCACCTGCAGCATGGGCTGAAGACCCGCCTATCCCCGTCCCTGCGGTCAACCTGACTGTGGGGCAGTCCGCCAAGCCCGCGGACGTGCTCACTTCCCTGCAGATCGTCGCACTGTTGACGGTCCTGTCGCTGGCACCTTCGATTCTGGTCTTGACCACGGCTTTCACGCGCATCATCGTGGTGCTCTCTTTTACCCGCAGTGCGCTCGCGACGCAGAACATGCCCCCTAACCAGGTGCTGGTGGGACTTGCCCTGTTTCTGACCTTCTTCGTCATGGCCCCCACCTGGACGCGCATCAACACCGATGCGCTACAGCCCTACCTGAAGGGTGATCTAACCCAGGCCCAGGCGCTGGAAAAGGGCTCGAAACCCCTGCGGGACTTCATGCTCAAGCAGACCAACGAGAAGGACCTCGCCCTATTCGTCAACCTCTCGGGCCTGCCGCGCCCAGAGAAGCAGGAGGACCTGCCGACCTACGTCGTCATCCCGGCCTTTGCGGTCAGCGAGATCGCCACGGCCTTTCGGATTGGTTTCCTCATCTTCATCCCATTCATCGTGATCGATATGGTGGTCGCCGCTACGCTGATGTCCATGGGCATGCTGATGCTGCCACCCATGATGATCTCCCTGCCGTTCAAGATCTTGCTCTTTGTGATGATGGACGGGTGGCGGCTGGTCGTACAGTACCTGGTTACCAGTTTTCACTAAGGGCTTGATTGCCTGACGCCCTCGTATCGCATGCGGGGGTGTTTTTCATATCCTGGCAGGATGATCGCGCCTGTTTGCCGTATCCTTAGAAATGTACCTAGAACATTCCGACTTCGATTATTCAGATCTGAATCAGATGGCGTCCAAGTGAGGGTGTGATGCCTTGCAAGAAGAGTTCATTATCACGCTGGGGCGCCAGGCGATGCTGACTGTGCTCATAGTCTCAGGCCCAATTCTGTTGATGGGTCTGGTCGCCGGCCTGCTCGTCTCCGTCTTCCAGGCAACGACCCAGATCAACGAACAGACCCTCACCTTCATCCCAAAGATCCTGGTGGTCCTGGTAGGGGTCGTGCTGTTCGGCCCTTTTATGTACCACACAATGCTGGAGTTCACACTACAGGTGTTCGCCCGGATTCCGCAGGTGGTGCCGTAAGATGAGCCTTGGCATCTTGGAGCCCATGTTGCAGCGGTTGGATCTGCTTTTGCTGCTCTTCATGCGCACGATGGGCCTTTTTGCCACCGCCCCGATCTGGTCGAACCGGCTGGTGCCGGTGCAGCTCAGGGTCGCGCTGGCCTTCGCTACCGCCATGGTGATCTTTCCGCTCTTCACGCCCCCGGTCATGCCGCCTACTCTGTTGGGTCTGGCGCCGATGGCCCTGCAGGAACTGCTGGTGGGCATGATCATCGGGTTTGTGTCCGCTCTGACCCTGGCAGCCGTTCAGTTGGCCGGCCAGTTGTTGGACCTTTCCATGGGCATCTCCATCGCCAACGTCCTCGATCCCGCCACCAACACGCAGATGCCCATCCTGGGCAATTTCCTCTACATCCTCGCGATTCTGGTCTTCTTCACCATCAACGGACACCACGTGTTGCTACAGTCCATTATGGACTCTTACGTGCTGGTGCCGGTCGGGAAGGTGGTCATGACGACCAGCCTGAGCGAGGCCATGGTAGGGATGGCCGGCAACCTGCTGATCCTCGGGTTTAAGATTGCCGCACCGGTGTTGGCTGCGGTCTTTCTTACCACTGTCGCATTGGGGATTCTGAACAGGGCCGTACCGCAGATGAACGTGTTCGTGGTCGGCCTCCCGGTCCAGTTGGCCATGGGGATCTTCATTTTGATGGTGCTGCTGCCGCTCTACGTCACCTTTCTACAGGTCGTCTTCCGGGGCATGTTCGATGACATCCTCCGGATGCTCCAACTGCTGAAGGGGTGAAGGCTAGTTGAATCTGCAACTCTTCACCTATGAACGGACGGAAGCGGCAACGCCAAAGCGACGGGAAGAAGCCAGGAGGCGTGGCCAGGTCTTCAAGTCCATGGAGCTGATCGGTGCGATCTCCCTCCTGTCGACCTACTTTGTGCTCCGGTTCGCCGGACCCTACATGGCCGGCCGGGTCCTCAGCTTCGCCCGAACCCTCTGGGCGGGTGGCGCCCTGCAGGACTGGTCCGAATCCGGGGTACGGTTACTGTTGATCAACACCTTCGTGCTCGTGGCGGTGGTGGTGGCGCCCATCCTCCTGGGGGCCATGGTGGCTGGGCTGCTGGGCAACTACCTGCAGGTCGGCTTCCTCTTCTCCATGGAGCCGCTGGTGCCCAACTTCGATCGCATCAACCCGATCTCAGGGTTCAAGCGGGTCTTCTCCCGCCGGGCGCTGGCCGAGTTGTTCAAGTCCCTTTTCAAGATCGGCATCATCGGGTACGTCGCCTACAAGACGGTCGCCGGTGACCTCCAGTCCTTCCCGATCCTGATCGGGCTGGAATTGAACCAGGTGGTCGCATTTCTGTCGGACCTGGTCTCCCGACTCCTGCTCTGGGTTGGCCTGTCGATGCTGGTGCTGGCCATGGCCGACTATTATTACCAGCGCTATGAGTTCGAACAGTCCATTCGGATGACCAAGCAGGAGTTGAAGGAAGAGTTCCGGCAGACGGAAGGGAGTCCGGAGGTCCGCAGTCGCATCCGGCAGAAGCAGCGCGAGATGTCCCGGCGGCGGATGATGCAGGACGTGAAGAAGGCCGACGTCGTTGTCACGAACCCTACGCACTACGCGGTGGCGCTGGAATACAAAAACAAGGACATGACCGCCCCCAGGGTGCTCGCCAAGGGGCAGGGGCTGATCGCCTTCCGCATCCGGGAAGTGGCCAAGGAGGCTCATGTGCCGGTGGTGGAGAACCCGCCCCTGGCGCGGCAACTGCACCGGATTGCCGAGGTTGGGCGGGAGATCCCGGCCGATCTTTATCAGGCGGTGGCCGAGGTGCTGGCCTTTGTCTATCAGTTGCGGCAGAAGGGGTACTAGCCGAAGGGGGAGCAGGTTGTGCTGGCACGCCCAACCGTCAATCTAAGCAAATACGGCGACGTCCTGGTGGCCCTGGCCATCGTACTTGTGGTCGCCATGCTGGTCATCCCAATCCCGGCCGGCCTCCTGGACATCTTGCTGGCAACAAACCTGACCATTTCGATTGGCATCGTGCTCGTGGCGGTCTATACGAACGAACCGCTTCAGTTTTCGGTCTTTCCGACCCTGTTGCTGATCACGACCCTCTACCGGCTCTCGCTCAACGTTTCGTCCGTGCGACTGATCTTGCAGACCGGTGAGCCCGGAAAGGTGATTCAGGCCTTCGGCGACTACGTCGTCGGCGGCAACGCCATCGTCGGGTTCGTGGTCTTTTTGATCCTGGTGATCGTGCAGTTTGTCGTGATCACCCGGGGTGCCGAGCGTGTCTCCGAAGTGGCAGCCCGCTTCACCCTCGATGCCATGCCTGGCAAGC
>DAHVXO010000292.1 GCA_027356675.1 Symbiobacteriaceae bacterium
ATGGGTTCACGAAAGAACACCCGGAAAATCAACCAGGGATGCGTGAGTGAGGGCCGTGGATCCCTTCTTGGCTAATGGGTGCACAAGCCACCCATTCCATTCATCTATGCTTCGGCCAGATGAACGGTTGCTCGCGCCACCGAGATGCCCCCGCGCGTCATTAATCCATAGGCGCGCACTATCGGTACACATCCGCGCACTACATGGCGAATTTGACGATTGGGTTTGTGCATGATCATATTTGGAATTGATCCTAGATGTTAATATGTATGGGAGGATGGACCCAAAAGAAAAACGATGCTGTGTCCCGCGGTTCCGAACTCAAGCCCGTGACCAGGTCACGGCCCCGCCGGGGGAGCCGCATTCGCAAGGCTACCAGCCACTAGCGGGCGTTGTCGTCCTCCCTATGCGAAAACCGAAACACAAGGGACGTGCTGGAAAGGATGATGAGCAATGCCAGCTCGCTCGACGTCCCCCACTCCATATGCCGATATCAACGCTCTGCTCAACACTTTGCTTTCGGACGTGCAGATGATCTTGGGCGGCCTCTTTGTCGGCATGTATGTTCATGGCTCACTCGCCAACGGTGATTTTGATCCCCAACGCAGCGACATCGATTTTGTTGTGGTGACTACCGATGATCTTCCAGGCGAGATGGTAGCGGCCTTAGAGGCGATGCACGCGAGCATCGCTGTCAGCAACCTGAAGTGGGCGACAAATTATGAGGGCTCCTATATTCCTCAGCACGCACTTCGCCGCTACGACCCGGACCGTACGCTGCATCCGGCAGTTCGTGTGGATGGAAGTTTCGGCGTGGATCGGCATGGCAGCGAATGGGTCATCCAACGTCATGTCATTCGAGAACAAGGCATTGTTTTGGCGGGACCAGCCCCCCAAACCCTGATTGACCCTGTTCCCGCAAACGACTTGCGCCGGGCTGCCCTGGGGGTCTTGCGGGAGTGGTGGGCACCGCAACTCCGTGCCCCCTTTCGGTTGCATAACAGCGAGTACCACGCCTATGCCGTCCTAACGATGTGCCGGGTGCTCTACACACTCGAATTCGGCACTGTCGCCTCGAAACCACAGGCAGCACGTTGGACGCAGAAGAGACTTGGTGGGCGTTGGGTCGGTCTGATTGACCAAGCCCTTTCGTGGCAACACGGCGTAGAATTGGACGGTCTCAACGAGGTGCTCGATTTCATCCGGTATACGCTCGAGCGCAGTGAACATTTCGCGATACCTTCGGATGAAGCATCCGGCATTCCGGGTAGCTGAAATGCGGTGGCGATAGGTCAAAATCGCACCCAGCGCCCCACGCCGGATGCAAACCGACACGGCAGCGGCCCGCCGCATCCGACTTCCCGCACAACGGAGAACCACAGCGGGAACAGGCGCCGGTGCTCGGGTCCGGGGGTTCGCTTTTGCCGCGGGGTGTGGTAGCATCAGTGCTGGAAGCTACGTGAAAACCGAGGTGGACCCTGGTGAGGCGCGAAGCCAGCACCCGTTCCCGGTATGAAGAGATCGCTCAGGATCTGGCCAATCGAATAGTCCGCGGCGAACTGGACGAGGGAACCAGGGTGCTGGGTCGGTCCAGCCTGGCCGGCCAATATCAGGTGTCACCGGAAACAATCCGGCGGGCTGTGGCCATTCTGACCGAACGGGGCATAGTTCAGTCAATGGCGGGCAGCGGTATACGTGTCCTCTCCCGGTATGCCGCGACGGAGTACGTGGAGTCCATACGCGCCAAAAACACGCTGGAGGAAGGCGCCCGCGAGGTGAGGGCGCTGCTCCGGCAGCGATCAGGGCTCGACCAAAAGATCGAGGCGGCCCTCGATCGGCTGCTGTCGCAGGCGACCGGTGTCTTCTCATCCAGACACGTTGACGAGGTAGCGGTTCACCCTGACGCCTGGGTGGTTGGCCGCTCGCTGCAAGAAATCCGTTTGCGCAGCCGCACGGGAGCGACAGCGGTCGCCGTTACCCGCGGCGATGTGGATCAGTTCTCTCCTCCGGCCGACATGCGCCTGCAGCCGGGCGACGTCGTGACTACGGTGGGGGCCGATGCCGCCCGTGAGCGCGCGAGGGCTCTGCTGGAGGCGACAGAGGCGCCGGCCGCGGACGAGTAAACCGACAATAGGCGGCGTACTGACAACAAAGTGACAACCGGTGGGTTGTCACTTTTTATTTTCCGCGGCACGGTCAAACCCTGATGTGACAAGCGTCTGCTGGACTCCCTCCAGTCTCCACAGCTAGCGGCCACGGTTGACAAGAGACAACCCACCCGGTAGATTAAAGTTGGCGGTTGTCGATTTTCAAGGCGCGTTGCAGTACATCGGCACCGGGCGGCCGACCGGTCGGTGGCACAGACGTGGCAATTGGGAGGGAGAGCATGGTTCGATTTGAGAACGTAAGTAAGGTCTACGCCGGCGCAACAAAGGCCGTCGACGACATGACGCTTCACATTGAGCGCGGTGAGTTTGTCTGCCTGATTGGCCCTTCGGGATGCGGCAAGACAACTGCACTAAAGATGATCAATCGGCTTCACGAACCTACTTCGGGCAAGATTTTGGTCGGCGGGAACGACATCATGCGCATAGATGCCGTGGAGTTGCGTCGCAGCATCGGGTACGTCATCCAACAGATCGGTCTGTTTCCCCACATGACCATCGCTCAAAACGTGGAGTTGGTCCCGCGGCTGCTAGGTTGGGATCCGGCCCGTCGCAAACAGCGTGTTGACGAGCTGTTGCCGATGGTGGGGCTCGATCCGCAGGTCTACCGCAGCCGGTACCCCCGGGAATTGTCAGGCGGGCAGCAGCAACGGGTGGGCGTCATTCGGGCGCTTGCTGCCGAGCCTGACCTTATCCTGATGGATGAACCGTTTGGCGCCCTCGATCCCATTACCCGCGAGTCCTTGCAGGATGAGCTGAAGCGCCTGCAAGCCAAACTGAAGAAGACTATCGTTTTCGTGACGCATGATATGGACGAGGCCCTGAAGCTGGCCGACCGCATCGTCGTCATGAAGGAAGGCCGGGTCCACCAGGTGGCTACTCCTGAGGAACTGCTGCGCAGCCCCAAGGATGAGTTTGTCGCTCAGTTCATCGGGCGTGACCGCCTGACCGACCGGCCCGACCTGATCACAGTGGGCGAGATCATGACAAAGCGACTGGTCACGGTAGACCCCAACCACGGCATCGCTGAAGCGGTCGTTACGCTGCGGCAGCGGCGGGTGACGTCTCTGCTGGTGATCAACGATCAGGACCAGTTCCTCGGTATTGTGACGACGAAGGAACTGGAGAGCGTGAAGCGGGGCGTCGTGGCCGAAGTGATGCGTTCGGATGAGCCCACAATTCGCCCGGACGCCACCGTGCAAGAGGCGTTCGCAACGATGTTCCTTGAGCATCTTGACTTCTTGCCGGTGGTTGACGACCAGCAGAAGCTGGTCGGGCTACTCACACGTGCGGCTATGGCCGACGTACTGTCGCGGGCCCTGTGGCAGGACGGTGGTGCTGCATGATTCAGGACCTGCTGAGCGTCCTTAGCCGGCCTGAGTCCCAGCAGGAGTTGATCGCCCAGGCTGTTCAGCACCTGACGCTTTCGGGAGTGGCGGTGCTGCTGGCCATTATGGTGGCGGTCCCCGTGGGCATTGTGCTAACCCGGACTAGACGCATCGCAGAGCCCATCATGACCCTGGTCGGCTTGCTGCAAACGGTTCCGAGTGTGGCGCTACTGGCGCTGATGATTCCGATTCTGGGGATCGACTGGCCCCCAGCCCTGGCGGCCCTCTTCCTTTACGCCCTGCTTCCGATTCTGCGCAACACCTATGCGGGCATCAAGGCCGTGGACCCAGGTGCTCTGGAGGCCGGGAGGGGCATGGGCATGACCTCCATCCAGCTGCTGTTCATGGTGGAACTGCCGCTTGCGTTCCGGGTGATCATGAGCGGCATTCGGGTCAGCACCGTTCTTATCATCGGCTGGGCGACACTGGCCGCCTTTATTGGCGCCGGCGGCCTGGGCGAAACGATCATGACCGGTTTTGCCATGGTCTCGACGGGCCACATCCTCGCAGGCGGGATCCCTGTGACGCTCTTTGCGCTGCTGGCCGATTACGGCCTGGGCGTACTGGAGCGCAAGGTAACACCCCGTGGCCTGCGGGTGTAAGGGGGGGTAGACCATTAGCGTCTTTGCTTATATCGCGTCGCATGCGGACCAGGTGCTTCGCCTGACTCTTGAGCAATTGGAACTGGCCTTCTTCGGGGTGCTTTACGGGCTTCTGGTGGGCGTTCCCCTTGGGGTGCTGATAAGCCGGTATCGCAGGCTGGCTGGTCCCGTCATTTGGGTCGCCAACACCTTGCAGACCATTCCCGCCCTGGCCATGATCGGGTTTGTCATGATCTTCGCCGGTCTCAATCGGAGCACCGGGATCATCGTGCTCTTCTTCTACAGCCTGATGCCAATTATCCGCAGCACCAGTACGGGCATCACCGGCGTCGACCCCGCTACAATTGAGGCAGCCCGAGGCATGGGCATGACCCGCCTGCAGATTCTCCGCATGGTGCAGTTGCCGCTGGCTCTGGCGGTGATTCTGGTCGGGATCCGGGTCGCTATGGTCATCGCCATCGGCTCTGCGAGCATCATGTCGTTAGGCGGCGCGGGTGGTCTGGGCCAGCTGATTTTCGCTGGTATCGACCGGGTGCAGAACGCAATGATCCTCGCCGGCGCCTTGCCCGCTGTGGCGCTTGCAGTGGCTGCCGAGTTAAGCATTGGCGCCCTGGAGCGCCGCCTCACTCCCCGTGGGCTGCGAGTTACGGCCCCAGGCGAGCATTAACCTACGAAATCGTTGCAGGAGGTTGATTTAATGTTCAGGAAGCGAATCGTTGTATTGAGCGTGGCGATGATGATCGTGCTCGCATTGGTTGCAGGATGCGGCAAGGACTCCAAAGGTGGAAGCGTGACGATCGGCTCGAAAGACTTCACCGAAAATATCCTTCTTGGCGAGATGGTGGCCCAGCTTATTGAGGGCAACAGCGCCATTAAAGTGACCCGGAAGCTCAATCTGGGCGGTACCAGCGTGAACTTCGATGGCCTCAAGCGCGGTGACCTGGACATGTATGTGGACTATGACGGCACTGCCTACAGTGTCCATCTGGGCCATCAGGAGGCGATTGCTGACCCGACAAAAATCTATGATCAGGTCAAGAAGGAGTTTGAAGAGAAGTTCAAGTTGACCTGGTCCAAGCCATTCGGTTTCAACAATACCTACGCGATTGCGATGCCGCGTAAGCTGGCTGAAGCGAACAACATCAAGACGGTCTCCGACCTGGCAAAGCAGCCCGATAAGTTCGTCTTCGGCACCACAAATGAGTTCATGGGCCGCAAGGCGGACGGCTACGATCCGATGGTGAAGACCTATGGCCTCAAGTTCACAGACGTAAAGAAGATGACCGCCGGCTTGCGCTACACCGCCATGCAGCAGAACGAGATCCAGGTGATGGACGCGTATGCGACCGACGGCAAGCTGAAGGAGTTCGACATGGTGATCCTTCAGGACGACAAGGGCTTCTTCCCGCCATACAATGGTGCGGTCATCGTCCGGATGGATACCCTGGAGAAGAACGCCGGGCTTATGGATGTGCTCAACAAGCTATCCGGCCAGCTGAACGACGAGACCATGCAGGAGCTGAATTACCGGGTCGACGTCAAGGGTGAGTCGGTTGAGAAGGTAGCGGCAGACTTCCTCAAGTCAAGGAGTCTGGTCAAGTAGGTATCACAATCTATTGCGCCCGGGGGCTCTGCCCCCGGGCTTTGCCGTTCGCGTCTGGCGGGTGCCGCCCCCAATCAAAGCGGAGGTGGGCACATGTTGAGTTACTGTGTTTTCGGAGCCGGTCACGGCGCCATCGAGTTCACCCACGGTGCGTATCCTGCATGGCCAATTCATTTGGCCAGCAGCCGTTTCGTGCTCACTCCGGGCGGAAGCCTTTCTTTCGTAATTCATTTTGCAACCAATGATTACGGTAAGTCGTCTAATGAGGTAGCACAGTTTTGCATCACGGGGCGTGAGTCCCAAGGAGGTGTACGGTTGAAAGCCAGGATCCTGGGAATCGCTGTAAGTCTCTTGGCGGTGACGAATCTCGTGACAGGTTGGCTGCTCTATTCCGCCATCCAAGACCGGAAGGAACTGGACCGACGAGACGCAGGGATGGCTATAGGCCAGCTGCATGAGGCCTGGTGGGATCTACAGCCTGTCACCGGCGCTTCCAATGCCGACGCCCCGGAGCGGGTACTGAGGGCAGCCCAAAAGCTCCAGATTTCCTACCAGGCTCTATATGGGCTGGAACTAAGGAACGAACTCCCCACCAACGGGCAACGTTGGTCAGCAGTCACTAACGTCATACAGGGACCTCTGAATCGAATGATCATCTCTCGCGACTACAGTGACCTGCCGACCGTGAAGCGACGCTTGGAGGGAATCGCGGATTTGGTTCCCGTAGATAGCCAGGCCCTCCCCAAGCTGCGGGAGACACAGAATCGGCTTCGTGAGGTCTTTCGGTAGTGGACTGGTGGATATTGTATCAATACATAATTTAGGAGAAAAACCCGCAGGATGGCCTCGGAAGGCGTCGAATGCCGCACGCTACAGGCTGGGATCTGTTGGGTCAGCACTTGAAAGGAGCAACGGACGTTGAAACGGATTTTCGGGATCGTGGCGGTCATCAGTGTGGTACTCGTTATAGCATGGTGGGCACAGGGCAGAGGGCTGCACGTTCCGATTGACCAGGCATCCGTGAAGGAGGTACGGGTCTGGGGTGACGCCATCGGACATAGCGGGCGGCAAGCCACCCCTGACGAAAAGGATCAGATCATACGCTGGTTCAACGAAGGGGCAAATCCGTGGGACAACAGCGCCCTTGCCGGAACAACACCCCAGGCGGGTATCGACATTCGATTCAACGACGGAAGGCATATGGGCATCTTCCGTTCTGGATCCGACTTCGAGGTGCAAGACTTCCGGTCGGTGAAGCCCCGCTATTACTGGCTCAAGCAAGCTGATCTGCGCAGGATCTTGGACGAACTGGCGAAGGGTCAGTAACAACGCCCAGACGGTGGCCACCCCCAGAGCGGAATTCCTGCAACGATATGATCATCGAATAGAACTTCACCGGGAGATCAGGAAGTCGATCCTGTTCCGCCTCACGGCAGATCAATATCTGTCCGATCGCGATGCTACCAAGGCAGGATTCATGGGGAGCGAGGAAGGATTACAGAGGCTTCGGGGTTTGGCCTGGAGATACCTCAACAGGGGATGACTGACAACGCAACTGTACAACATCGGACTAATATAACATGGCCGTCGGAAGCGTCAGAGTCACTTGTATGTCGGATTCATCGATAAAGTCAGGCAGTGCAACCCAGATAGACCCCCTCTCGTCTATGAAGGTGAGGAGCAGTGAGAGGTGAGTGACGTGGTTCAAAGATCGACACTCTTCCTACTTTTGCTGGCACTCTCGGTCCTAAGCGGTTGTAGCGGGACGGAGCGGGAGCAGGACCGATCCCCGATGGCAGACTTGCCGAATGAGGTTGTGGCCCCCGTTGAGGACGGACTTGTACTCCACTATGAGGGGATCAACGGTTTCGCAGGAGCTTGGTGGACCATAGCCGTTTATGCTGACGGTGCGGTAATCGCCACAACAGATGCGGGGCTGCGGAGGGGACGGATCTCAGGAGATCAACTTCGGTCACTCTCCGGCACCGCGGCCAAAGCCATTCGCGGTGTGGGTGATGCACGGGATTGCAAAGCCACCGACTTGTCGAACGAGACCTTTCGCCTGCGGACGAGCACCGAGGAACTACATGCAACGGTTTACGGGCTTGGGTGCGGGAGCACAGCGGCCCTGAAGCGCCTCGCCAGGTTCAGGGCCGAACTTTCCTCCATCAGAGCGCAGGCTACGGAAAGTTACACGCCCCCTGCTGTCTTGGTTTGGGTGGGTAAGACCGGTGGCTCGGAGCCCAGCCCTGTGCCGCCTGCATGGCCACTACCAGACCATCCGCCGTTTTTGTTCCCGAACGATGACCCTCTCCGACTCCCCGGCGAGTGGGTTACTGTGCTACCTTATCGGCGTGGCGGATCCGTTGGGGACGTCTACGAGTACCAAGGAAAAGCCTATTGGTTCCAGTGGCGACCCGTGTTGCCCGGCATTGCAGAACGGTAGACATAAGGACCCGTCGATACCGGCGCGGTATTAGAGAATCCCCATGTTCCCGCTAGCTAAGAAAAGCGTCAGAACCCTTGTGGCGCCTATTCTTGCACCAGTGGCGCACGTTTCGCCTAAGAAATCATCAAGAACGAACCGGTGGTTCATCCGCAGAATCCCATCACCTGTACACGAAAGGGAGTGCGCCGTTTGCAGTCGGGTGTGAGGTTTCGCCTGCTTCCGGCCCTGGCTGTGCCACTGATGCTGGTGCTTTCCGCCTGTCGGACGCCATGGTCTGTCCGACCTGACTCCGGCAATGCCGGTCATACGGTGACGGGAGGGGTTGCGGCCGACCACCTGCCCGCCGACCTGACCGCCGCAGGGACCACG
>DAHVXO010000294.1 GCA_027356675.1 Symbiobacteriaceae bacterium
TGATGAAGGGCTGCCGCCCGAGGCCTATCTCCTGAACTATCCTGAGTTCTGGATCTAGCACATGAAGGGCTTCCCCGGTAAAGGAAGTCCGGCGTAACCAGGTACTAAGGCCCGGTTTTTGTTCCCCGCAAGCGGCCGAGAGGAAATCTACCTCGGCCTCGGGCCGAGGGAAAGGTGGGCTTCCATTGGCAGCTGTTACCCCACTCCCAGTCAGGACCCGAAACTCGCTGGCCTAAATGCTCCGAAACTATGCCCGTAGTCGCGGCTACTCGTCGGCCCGCGGCATGGTGATCCCGGACTTTGCTTCTCATTACTGGGAAGCCCGGCGCTGCTGCCCCCTGGAACCGGACCAGCAGCAGTGGATGCGGGTCATAGAGTTGAGCCAGCGCTATGCCCTTTGGTGTCACTATCACCAGGAGGTTGTTCCCGCTTGGCAAGAGCTCGGACGGGTTCACTACGCTGATAACAGCGTGGAGGTCGTGGAGGTTGCCACGGCAGGGCCTCTTGAGGGGCAGACGCGGCAGCGGACTGTTTTGGGTGCCGGTGGAGATGCCTGTTATTAGGTGCCGTTTTCGGCGCCGTGCCGATCGGGGTTCCCGCATGGTGAGCGCGGTCGGCCGTTCATAAGCGATTTGGTCTCATGGCGAGAGGACTTCCCGCCATGGGGACCCTCCGCCCGTTTTCAACAAGGAGGGTCCCGCGTGAACCAACCTGAGCAGGCCCGGTTCCAGTTCTCCGCATCCGATTCGACGGCTGTCGGCCAAAAGCCAACGCTAACCAGCCTGTTTCGGATCCGTTTCTCCGAGCTGCCCGATGAAGTCCCTTGCCCAGACTGCAATGGAGCAGGAAAGAGCACGTATCGCCTCGTTGATGCGTGCCTGGCGTGCCATGGCGAGAAAGTTTTCCGCTTTCCTGATCTGGACGCCCTCTTTGCAGCTGTTACAACGACTCGTGGCAAGGTGCGTCGGTTCCGGGCCTCAAAACCGGACGTCAACGAGTACAGGTCGATTCACGAGGCACGGGTTTACTTCGTGTGGCGGCTTACGCGCTTTCATGGTGGGGCGGACGTCTGCATCCCAGTGATGGCAACGACCACCACCGTCACCCGTGATCCTTACCGCAAGGTCTACGATGTACTGGTCGACGTGTTGGCCAGGGCTGTCTTTGGCACCGACCGCGCCGGCGCAGCCCGGTGGGCCCCACTCCTTGGCTTGAGCAGCGGACCAGTTCCGGCCGGGCTGCCTGCATCGGCTTACCCGGGCGGTCCCGTTGCAGACGAGAACAAGCCTGAGTCCGAGCTCCTGGAACTCCTCGGTTGAGTTACAGGACCAGGTCCGGGCCTCGGCACCGTTTTACTTCAAGGCATCCGTTATACCCAGCTAAGGGAAGGAGTTCTTCATCATGCGTGAGATCTTCCAGGCGACGTGGGACTCGATTCTGACCAGCAAATCCAGCATGATTATCGCTCTGTGCCTGCTCGGCCTCGTCGGCGGGTTCCTGTGGAACCTCTACGAGGAGACGCGAGCCGCCCGGCGCGCGGCCCTGGGTGTCCAGCGCTTCCTTGTCACCCTCTACCTGCCGGGCAAACGGGCGGTTCAGAAGGAGTTCTCCCTGAAAGGCCCCTACACCGAGGCGGATACCAGCCAGAAGGCCGAACGGCTTCGTGCAAAGTACGGCGCTGTCACGTATCTGCTGGAACGGGCCTCGTGAGAGACTTGCTGAGGAGGGCCTGGTGCATGCGAAGCGATGCGATCCCCCAGGAGGAATTAGGGTCTTTCCGAGTCCGGACGAATGCCAGGGCGTCAAAGGTCGGCCTACAGCTTGGCCTTTCCATGCCGCTTCGGATCAAGGATGGGCTCCCCTACATGGACCTGGACTTCTCTGCCAATCCGGTGACTGGCCTGCAACCGCGTAGGCTCGTCGCCGTTATCCACCGGCTTGCACACCTGATTGAGGCCGTCTCAGGCATCAGTACGTCAGGCATCATGTAGCTGCCGGACGAAGGCACCGTTTTTCGCCACCCGCGAGGGGATACCCATCCCCTCGCGGGGAGGTGTGTCCCTTTCGGTGGGTGAGCCCACCCGGGAGGGGACCTTCTCATGTGTTTCAAGTGCCGGCAGCGTGCCCAAGAGCATGCAGAAAGGTTAGCGTGGGAACTCCCAAAGGGACTCGAAGAGTGGCGGGGTTTCAAGGCGGCCCCCCGGAACGTTCGCCGGCTTCGCATGACGAAGCATGCGGATCTCCGCCAGGACCAACGACGGTTTTCGGACGCCGAAATTGTTCATGGCGTTTGGAACGGCCACGTGGTCGACCGGGAGCAAGAGGGCAACGAAGTCAACTTGCTCATCTCCTGCGACCTTCCACAGGGGCGGAAACTCCACGTGTGGGTGGTCTTCTCGGCCGCATTTCCGCTGGAGTGGAATGTGCGGACCGTCTATGACCCCACCGAGGAATGCCCGGAGAAGGGGCGGGGCCCGCACGAGTGGGACGGCGATCGCCGGGTCTGTTGGTGCCGGAGACGTCAGCCCGCCGCTCAGGCCTGAACTACGCCTACATCCAAGGAGGAATACCGCGTGTCCACGTTAACCCTCGAGGTGCCGTTTGCAGGTCCCCAGGGCTTTTCGCTTGAGTTGAAGGCTTACCTTAGCAGGGTCTCCCCTGTTGAGCTGGTGCAGAGGGCCGTGGAACAGTTTCCTGCTTCCTTTGAGGCAGGGCATGGCTACTGCCCTAACTGCCGCCAGGCTGTCATGTTTCAGAAGATCCACACGGAAAAGCAGATTGCGTTGACCGGTGTGACCGTCGAGTCTCTGCCGGCGGAACGGTGCCCGCTCTGCGGTGAAGTGCAGAACGACCTGGAACTCGGAGCCATTCTGGAACAGGGGCTGCAGCACGTCTCGAACACTGTAGTCCAGTTCGATCAGGTTCTGGGCGCCGTGCGCCCCCCGTTCTTGTCGACCGAGGCTGTAGCCTCCCCGGTTGTGATTGAGGTCGACGGTGGTCTTACCACCGTAGCCCAGAAGCCCCATGGCATTGATGTCTACGTGATCGACCGCGCTCAGGGCGCCAACGGGGAGATCAGTATCTCCAACTGCGGCGTGGACGGAAGCGTGAATGACGTGAGCGACTGGGCACGAGAGATCCTGGCCAAAAAGCTGGGCGACCAGTAAGAACCAATCGGGCAGACCGGGGTTACCCCGGGTGGCCTGCCCCGTTAGTAACAGAGCGCATCGTGCCCTCTGTTACCTCTACAACCTGCGCCCAAAGTGGCCGGAGATGGCAACACCTCCGGTCGCATGGGCGCCGGAGCTAGAGGAGGAGGACGTGATGATCTTGTGGTTCAGCCTCGCCGGAGTGGCGGGCATCACTTCCGTGATGTGGTCGGTGGTGTGGGTCCAGGCGTTCCCCCTGTTGACGATCCTCGTCGCCGTAGGTTTGACCGTGGTGTTCACCGTCGGCGTCCACGAAGCTGGGCACTACCTGGCAGGCATGGCGTGCGGGCTCAAAGTTCGGTTCGGATGGCACGGACCCAACCCGTGTGTCTGGCCTACTCCCCTTGTACCACCGCCCAAGGTTGCTCTGGTTTTCTACAGCGGAGGTCCGCTGGCCAATTTCCTGGCTGCAGCGGTGCTCCTCGCCATCGACGGGCAGGTGCCCGCTCTTCTGGCGGGCGCCCACCTGTTCTTGGGCGTGGGTAATCTGGTCTGGCCGCAGCCCGGTCGGGACGGGCACCGCATCCTTGAATCCCTCCGCGCCTGGCGATTGTTGCGGAGAAGCGATGCGGCTGCGTAAGCACCGAGATCTGACCTACGTGACCGTCAGCTCATACTGGGATTCAGGCCGCACCGGATCCAATCTGCAACCAAGACGCTAATCACCGTCAGGGGCACTTCACTCCTGACGGGGTGGGTGTCCCTGTACACACGTACGGAGGGCACCTACTTGGTGGAAGTTAGTACGGCCGCAGACTCTGCGGTCCTGGAGGAAGTTGTCCCGGCCCCACGCATCCCGGCTGTCTTGACCCCGACCAGTGGAAATCACAAGGACGGTAGGGCGAGTCGGAAGGACCGAGATGCCCGTTGGGACGATACGTTTAACATCGAAGCGGTGGCGCCAGAGAGAAGGGCCAAGTTCTTTGAAATGGTCGCCTTCTTTGGCCGGCGGATGTCCGAAGAGTCTGCGGTGAAAATGGAGCAGGGGTGGCTTTACCCCTTCCTTGCGGCCTATGACACCCTGCTCAACGGCAGATGGGCCTACTGGCTGGAGATCTCCCACAGAGGTCATATCCGCGACGCCGGTCCGATCCCGCAGATCAGTTTCCAGAGTCACGGAGACTGGCAAGGTGGAGCGGTCAAACGCATGTTGGACCGCTGCATGGACCATCACCTGCTCTACTCCTCCCGGGAGAAGTTGGTCTTTGTGGATTGGCTCCTGTGGGGTTTCGGAGACCCAATGGTTGAAGATAAGCCCAAGGTTCATCCCGAAGTGGAACTGCACTGGCTGAAGCATTTTGACGTCGGCCTGATGTTGAGCCAGCCATATGACTACATGAGCCTGTTTGCGCTGGAGCACCTGAGCCAATCGGGCGTGCTGGAGTTCTTTCCGACACCCCTGAACGTGTCGGTGTTGATGAGCGACATGCTATCGGCGCCCAGGGATAGAGCTCTGACAAAGGCCGATGCATCCCTGTGTCGGGTGTGGATCGCTCCTGCTACCGGCATCCAATCATTCGCTGCGTCTGTTCGCTCTCGACCTCAATCCCCTCATGGTCAAGCTGGCCTTGGTAAACCTGTGGCTCTACGCCCCCTGGGGTGCCACCGGAAGTTACCACGTCGATTTTGGGCCAGAGAATCCCTACCCAAACTTTGTCGGACGTAACGTGCGGCAGGGGAACTCCCTGGTGGAGATACTTTACGGGCACAACATCGGATGGGACGAGATGATCGCCAATCCGCCCTTCGGCGGCAAGACTGATCTCCAGCGGCTAGAGCGGGGGATCGATGAGTACCTGGGGCGCTGCGGTACATCCCGACAGGCACTTACCAGGGCCGTGGGCTGTGACAGACAGGACCCGCTTGCCGGCGCACGGGTGAAGACGGAGATCGTGGAGGTCAAGGGCACTTCGCAGCTGGTCTTCCGGTTCGATGCACCGCCGCTCGCGGCAGTCGATCCGGAGATGGCTTCACCCGCACGGCCCAGCCCCCGCCGTCACCGCCAGTCAGGAGCAGGCCCCGAACAACTTAGCCTGCTGGCCATGCTACAGGGGAGTGATTGAGCCGCTGGCAAAAGGGTTTTAGCATTGTGACCGCTGCGCCTTGTGCTTGGTTCCGACCAGAGAAAACCCCTCTGGCCGAGGGCCAGAGGGCGTAGGAGGTCACCCGTTATGCAGCAGGCAACGTTTTGGAATCCGCCAGTGGACGATGACGGACATGCGGCCGTGCCGCTGGCACACCTGAACACGCCAGCAGGCCGCCTCGGTCTGCCGGCGCAGTCCCAGCTGGAGCAGCCGCTGTTGGAGGTACTGCAAACCCTCGGCGGTTCGGCCATCACCCGAGAGGTGTATGAGGCCGTAGCCGATCGGTTCAACCTGACCCGGGCACAGCGTGAGGCCATGGATCCCGAAGGAAAGTTTCGGATCTTCGACCGGGAGCTCCGGTGGGCCAAACAGAAGCTGGACTTCCGCGGGATGGTCCGAAGCCCCAATCGGGGTCTGTGGGAGCTGACGGAGCGGGGGAAGGATTACCTGCTCACCGCTCTCCCCGGCGTGATAATCCCCGTCATGCACACCCCCAACGGCGTTGTCGTCTGGGGCGATGCCCTGGCCATCATGGGGTACGTGCACAGGGGACAGGTCCAACTCGGGTTGGTCAGCCCGCCCTATCCATACGCTGAAAAGCTCTACGGGATCTGGCGGGACGAGCGGGAATACCTTGACCATTTTATGCGGTTCTACCGGGCTGCCAAGGACTGCTTGACGGATTCGGGCTCAATGGTAGTCAACCTAGGCCTGCATTATGAGCCGGGACACCCGGCACTAAGCCTGTACCAGCACGATTTTGTCCTCCGCATGGTGCGGGAGGAAGGGTGGTATCTGGCTGGCGAGCACCAGTGGGTGAACCCGGCGAAGTTACCGGCCCCCGCCGGTTACGTGAACGTCGAGCGTATCCGCTGCAAGATCGCCAACGAGTATGTGTTCTGGTTTGGCAAGACGGCCAGACCGAAAGCAAACAACCGAAATGTTCTGGAGCCGTACAGCGAGGCGATGTTGCGTCTGCTTGCTCAGGAGCAGCAGGACCGACAGCATCGCCCGTCCGGTCACAGCATCGGCCAGCTACGTGATAACGGCGGGTCGATCCCCACCAATATCCTGACGGCTGCGAATACTGCGAGCAACTCGCGTTACAGGCGGCTGTGCCAGGAAGCAGGGATTGAGCCGCACCCGGCAACCTTCCCAGAGGACTTGCCTGAGTTCTGGGTCCGCTTTACGACCGACCCGGGTGACCTTGTGATGGACTTTACGGCCGGCTCATTGACGACCGGTGCGGTGACCGAGCGCCTGGGGCGGCGCTGGATCTGCATGGAGCAGAACCTGCGGTATATCCAAGGTGGCGCGTTCCGGTTTGACGACGAGGTGCCCGTCACCATGCACCCGCTGCTCCATGACCTCTACCCAACCGATATGCGAACGCAGTACCGAGTGGAGCGGCGCCCGCTCCAGGTCGCGTAAGGTTCACCTTCTGTCGGCGCACCGCCGGGATTATCACTCCCGGCGGTCTCGCCGGGAGAAGGGGGAAGCGCGTTGGAGATCATTCAGAACGTAGTTGACCTGTTCCTTGCTGATCCTTCCGGGTTTTCGTTCCTTGGTGCCGGGCATTTGGACGCTGGAAAGGTCTACCGGACACCCTGTGGCCATGCGCTGAAGGTGTACGGGTATCACCGAAACAAGGAGGCCCCGGCCGAACGGGCCCGGTCCGAGTTCAGCATCCTTGCTTCGCTACAAGACTTGCCTGGCGTGGCACGTGTCTTCGGGGTCACCGAGCGGGAAGGGGTGGCCTTCCTGCTTCGCGAAGCCGGAGACCCACTGAGCAACGTTGGTTTTCGGCACTTCTGCGAGGTTCAAGCGACGCTCGAAGCGTTGGCCGACCGGGGAGTGATACTCGGGGATGACGCCCAGGTCTTGGTGCGGCCCGCCGGCGGCGCGTTCGTGTACGACTTTGATGTCGCACGGCAGCTTGAACCCCAGACCTCACAGCGGTTCCTCTGGGAGCAGGCCGAAAGGTCGCTCCACGGGTGGTTGCGTGATCTGGGGTATCCGCAAAGGTCGCCAAGGCGCATGCGCGAAGCCCGCCTCACCATGCTCCGAGAACAACTGTCCTGCTGCCAGGAGCTTGGTGGTTCCATTCTCAAGCTGCACCAGCGGGACATGGAACGGCTCGAATCGTCTCTCCGGCGGGAAGATTTACTTCTTGGACGACTCAAAGAGGGAGAAGACGTCAGTCTTGCCTGCCTGTTTGAGGCTCCACCCACCGAACGAGCGACTAACGCTGTCAGAGGTAGATCGTGCGCATCGTGATTCGGACTCAGGTCCCGGTTGTCCCTCAAAGCGATTCCACGAAGACCCGCGGCACTGCCCGGGTCTTTTGCTTTTCGATGTGTACTGCAACAAAGTTGTATTCATCTCAACACGTACTGTGTTAAAATAATGGCGGTCCCAGTTGATGCGGCGTTCGTCGTATCCTGCACAGGACCTTTCCTGGCCACAGGTCGGGGACGATTGGGCCATGCGCCCGCAGGTGTGGTTATTCCCAAGGCAGCCGTTAGGCTCTGCCTTGGGCTTTTTCGTTTTTCGCCCCGGCAGACGCGCAAAGGCGTCGGGGGAAGGGAGCGTTAGCCGATGCGGATCACGGCAGAGTGGATCATGTCCCAGCCCAATTTTGGCGGAGCGGACGCACTCGCCCGGGGGTGGTTTCTCAACCGATTCTTTGTTCCGCGCTTCCCAGAGGGAGCAACGGTCAAGGATTTGGCAATCGCCCTGAAGGAGAGCGGCCGGCCCCAAAGCGAGTCGATGGACCGAGCTCTGTTGTCCATGTGCCACCACCTGGCGGCACAACTGCCCGTACCGACGTTCCTGGAATTTGTTGTCGCCCGGATTCAGGAAACCGCTCCACTGTGGCCTTCTGAACATGAGCAGGCTCTTATGGAAGGTCTCGAAGCGGTGAGCGAACTGATGAAGGCGGAGGAAGCAGCACTGGCCCCGGCACGGGACACCCTCCTGGAGGTTAAGACGCTCTCGGAGGCTGTACCTCGCCCCTTTCGCCACGGCTGTGAAGCGGTGCTCTACACGCTGGCCGCTGCAATCGCCTACCGGCTGGGTCACGATCCCCTGTGTATATCGGGTGGGGCGGCCTATGCCCTCGAATGCGCGGTTCGCTCAGAATGCGGGTTGAGCTGGGCGCAGATCCTTGACGCTCTAGCTCCCGAGGTGGACGTTCCCAACGTGCCACCACAGGCAGTATCCTGCCCGGTCAATTAGCCGGAGCGGAGGTTATTCCCTCACGATCGTGAGGAAAGGAGCAATGCCCTTGAACGAGACACTGACGCGGCTCGTAAGTGCGGTGAAGCAGTTCATTCTCGACAGCGGACCCTGTGAAGGGAATCCGGACATGGTCTTCATTTCCGTTCAGGAACGATACCTGCAGCATGTGGTCAAGATGGTCCGAGAGCGTGGCTGCTTTGTCAGTGACCTGCAGGTTCTGGATGAGGATGAGGATCAGGATGAAAAGGATTACTGCTTCTACGCGTCCACATATCGGGTCTACAGCCCCGAGGCTCTGCGGAAGGTTAGCGGATTGCATAACGCAACGGGTGGGACGCATGTCTATGCCCATGAATACGTATCGAAGTCTCCCGCACTGTCCAAGTCTGGCCGGGAATGCTGGAGCTACGTATTCCAGTGCGTTCGGTATGAAGGCCGGCAACAATTTGTGCTCTGGCGCTGCGAGAGTAACTTCTCGGGCTGGCGCATGAGTGGCTTCACGCCCATCGACGGGTTAGGGAAGCCGTTTCCGCACCTTCAGTTCGACCTGGACGACCCGGAGATCATCGAAGAGGTGA
>DAHVXO010000299.1 GCA_027356675.1 Symbiobacteriaceae bacterium
CGAGGATCAGTCCGCCCAGCCACGGCGTCCCCAGGGCAAGCAGGAGGCCCGTGATCACTCCGCTGATCTTGGCCACACCCATCGTCTCGGGTGGAATGCCTGAGGCCGCAAGCTTTTCCACCGTCGCCGCCATCGTCTTATTCAGCGTGAGGGCCACGATCACCACCGTCGCCGCCATCTGTACCAGATACCCCGGCCAGACCGTGGGGTGCTCCGCCACGGTTGCCATCCCCTGCATCGGATTCACCAGGACCCGCCAGACCTTGCTCCACCCGGACTCCGCACCATTCGACACAGCAAACCCCTCCAATGCTTTCACTGTTGTCTAATACGGTGGTTGGGGGTTAGATGTTCGATGAATATACGTTAGCAACAAGAGATAGATAATTTTGATCGCGCCGGTTCCAGGTATCCAAAAATTCTGTATGCCGTCTACGCGCTTTTGAATAGGAAACTTCCGCTGTACGCCGAACCTCTCTTAGTAACGGCATATCGATCGTCCCAAATCAGAACGCTGGGCCGTCGATAGAGCTGGACTAAGCGGAAGGAGGTACGTCCCATGCGGCGACCCACGAATACCTCTGACCCGTCCAGTGATCCCCCGGATTAGGAGCCGCTCAGTGGACCCGAGTCTGCTGAGCTCCGCCCGAATCAGGATTGCGGTGCCGAGTGCCGAGAAGAATAATGTCGGGGAGGGCACCGTGCCCTCCCCGGTTCGCGTTCTATTCACCGACAAGGCCCCCGCACCGACCGCGAAGGAGAATGCCAGCGATGAATGCCTCTGACCGCATGCCAGTTGTCGCCTCGGACCTCGAGGGCACCCTGACCGTGGGCGCCTCCTGGAAGGGCATTGGGCGTTACCTCAAGACCCACGGATTCGCCCGTACTTACAACGCCTTCGTTGCCCTTCACCTGCCCCTGGTGCTGCTTGTGAAAGCGCGCCTTATCCCGGAACAGTGGATGCGGGACACCTGGATGCGCAACCTGCTGCGCCTGCTCAAGGGAATCCCGAATCGCAGGTGCGGGAGATGGGCGTGTGGGTTGTGCAAGCCGAACTCTGGCCCCACCGGCGCCAGGCCATCATCGCCGAGTTGGAGCAGCATTTAGCGGATGGGCGCCGGGTGGTCATCACATCCGGGACTTACCTGCCCATCCTGGAGGCGTTCGCCGCTCGGGTGGGGGCCGAGTGCATCGGCACGGCACTGGCCACCCATCAGGGCCATCTCACGGGTGAACTGGCCGATGGCCTCAATAACGGCCCCCACAAGGCCGAGCGGCTCTCCGCTTACCTCGGCGACGCCGCCCTCGCTGCCGCCTATGGCGATACCGCGGCGGATCTCCCGATGCTCGAACTCAGCGCCGCCCCCACCGCCGTCGCCCCCGATCGAGACCTGAAAAAGGTCGCGGCGACACGCGGTTGGCGAGTCGTCAAGTGAATAAGCCTGACCTCGCACCCAAACGCCCCCGTTGGCTGTGACTGAACATATCTTACTTAATGCGATGTTAGAGGAGTTGACATTTTCCGCGGATAATCTTACCATCAAAGCAATGTGCAACTGATTGCGCGTAGAACCACATAGGATCGTCCCGATTCTCTCATGCAATCTGTGCAAACGGTTGCCCAAACAACCGGCGCAGGGAGGAGACTCGAACCTCGTGCCCACCATCAAAGACGTCGCACTAGCGGCCGGCGTTGCCGCCTCAACGGTCTCCCGCGTGCTGTCCGGCTCCAGCCGGATCAGCCCCGAGACCCACGAAAAGGTCCGGGCCACCATGCGGGAGCTAAACTACCACCCCAACGCCATCGCCCGAAGCCTTGCCCGCAAGTCCACCCACACGCTTGGGCTGGTGATCTCCCGCCCGGCTGAGCAGGCCTTTGCCAACCCATTCTTTCCGGAGGTGCTCCGGGGCATCGGTTCCGCCGTACAGGCCGAGGGCTACAACCTGATGCTCACCATGACGGCATCCCCCCAGGAAGAGCGCTCCGCTTGCATGCGCCTCCTCCGGCAACGGCGGGTGGACGGGGTGATCCTCACCTCGGTCCGGATGAGCGACCGGCTGATCGATGACCTGGTCAAGGAGGAGTTTCCCTTCGTGCTGATCGGGCGGGTGCCGGACCACCGGCCCGTCAACTGGGTGAACAACGACAACGTCGCCGTCGGCGCTATGGCTGTGGAGCACCTCCTCAGCAAGGGGCACCGGCGCATTGGGCTGATCAACGGATCCAGGGAGATGGTGGTCACGCATGACCGCCGACAGGGGTACGAGAATGCTCTGACTGCTGCGGGCGTGCCAATCCGGCCCGAGTATGTGGAGGACGGCAGCTTCACCAGGGAGGGCGGGTACCGGGCCATGCAGGCGCTGCTCGGCCTGGCGGAGCCCCCTACGGCCGTCTTCTGTACAGACGATGCCATGGCGGTGGGCGCCCTCACAGCCCTCCAGGCGGTGGGACGAACCCGCACCGTGGCCCTCGTGGGCACCAACGATGACCCGCTCACCGCCCTGCTGGACCCGCCGCTCTCCACCATCCGAATCCCGGTGTTTGACCTGGGCGCCATCGCCGCCCGCACGCTAATCGATCAGTTGGCCCACAAGACTGCCGGTCCCATCAGGGTGATCCTGCCCAGCCAGCTCGTGGCCCGCGAGTCCTCTGACTGGACTCTCTGAATAAGGCCGAGGATCAAAACACAGATAGGGAGGGGAAAGAAGAATGCGAGGAAAGAGATGGATTTCCGGATTGGTCGCAGTGTTTGTCCTGACCCTGGCTTTGGCTGGCTGCGGCGGCAAGAAGGAAGAGACCAAGGCCGCTGAGGCGCCCAAGAAGGCCCCGGTTGAACTGCTGGTGTGGTCCCACCTGACTGAGCCCGAGGTCGCAGAGGTCGATAAGCTGGCCCAGAAGTGGGCGAAGAAGACCGGCAACAAGGTCCAGGTGGTTGTCGACCAGACTGGCTTCCAGGAGTTCGCCACCGCCGCCCAGGCCGGCAAGGCTCCGGACATTATGTACGGCGTGCCGCATGACAACCTGGGTACCTTCCAGAAGGCTGGCCTGCTCACCGAGGTTCCCGCCGGCGTGATCAACAAGGCCGATTACGTACCCGTCTCCATCGACGCAGTTTCCTATAGCGGCAAGATGTATGCCGTGCCCATTGGCGTTGAGTCGATCGCCCTGTTCTACAACAAGGCGATGGTGAAGGAAATCCCGAAGACCTGGGACGAGTTCATCAAGGTCGCTAAGGACAAGGGCTTCATGTATGATATCAAAAATTTCTACTTCTCCTATGGTTTCCTGGCCGGCCAGGGTGCCTACGTGTTCAAGAACACGGGCGGCGGCCTTGATCCCAAGGATGTGGGCCTGGCAAATGACGGCGCCAAGGCTGGCCTGCAGCTCCTCTCTGACCTGATCAACAAGGACAAGCTGATGCCTATTGACGTCAACTACGATATGGCGAAGGGCAAGT
>DAHVXO010000316.1 GCA_027356675.1 Symbiobacteriaceae bacterium
TTCTTATGTGGAAGGCGCTGGTAGATCGCCTTGCCCTCGGGTGAGGTGTCAGTTGCCGCCACTTTGAAGGTTCTTCCATATGCTAGGAGGCGTTTTGCAGTGGTGTCCTTTTTCGGGGAGTGCTTTTCCCTTGGAGGGGAATTATTTAACCACAATGGTGACCCGGTCATCCACTTTGGCGCCGGGCCCCAACGTACCGGCCTCACCCAATACCACCTGGTATGCACCTGGCGTTGCCGTACGCGGAATCGGCAGCAGGAAGACGTTTGCAGACGCTAACCGCGAGACATGGGTTAGATTCGCCATGCTGGGCCCGCGCAGTGCAATCCCCGCTTGCGAGAGCAGCCGGATTGGATAGTTGCGGATGTAGACCGCCACCCATTCACCGGGCCGAGCCTGGCGCGGTACGATCACCAGGTTCTGACCGGCCACCGTGAGGCCTACCACATCCAAGCCCTGGACAGCCTGGGTCCGGGCAAGTTCCGTAGCCAGCGAGTTGACTGATCCTTCAACTGATCCCGCTCGGATTCAGCCAGACTCAGTTGGCCCCGGACATGTGCGTTTTCTGCCTCCAGGGTGGCGGCACGAGCTCGCAGTTGCTCGAGCTCCTGCGGCGCTGTCCCCGTGTAACACCCCGCCAGGAATATCAAGGCCGCAAGCAGCGACACCAAGCGTCGCAACTACTCTTCCTCCTTCAACGCGAGTAGGGCTTGGTAGACATCGCGTTTGCTAATCCCGTGGTGATCCGCCACCGCCTTCATAGCCACCTTACGATCCATCCCTGCCCGTTCCAACTCCGCCACAGCATCTGCGAGTGCCTGAGGAGACTTGTCCAGCACCGCACCGGCGCTTGCCTCGGCACTTGGCGCCCCTTGAATGATGAGGACAAACTCCCCACGCGGAGAGTGCTGCTCGAAGTGGGCCAACACCTGTGCAGCCGTACCCCGGATGACCTCTTCGAAAAGCTTGGTCAACTCCCGCGCCGCAGCCATGGGACGGTCCCCAAGGGCGGCGCCTAGTTCTTCGAGGGTGTCCAGCACCCGGTGTGGCGCCTCGTACAGGATGGTGGTTCGCTCTTCGCGCCGCAACCGCTCCAACGCCCCCCGGCGCTCCTTCTTGCGAGCCGGTAAAAAGCCCTCGAACACGAACCGATCCGTGGGCAGACCTGAGATGACCAGTCCCGTCGTAAAGGCCGTGGGACCTGGCACGGCCACCACTTTGATTCCCGCGGCAATGGCCAACCGGACCAGGTCCTCGCCCGGGTCGGAGATGGCAGGCATACCCGCGTCCGTCACCAGTGCGATGTCCGCCCCGGCCTGCAGCCGGTCGACTAGCTCAGGACCGGCGGTTCTCTGATTGTGCTCATGATAGCTGACCGTTGGGGTGTGGATGTCGAAGTGGCTGAGTAGCTTGCGCGTCTGTCTGGTATCCTCCGCTGCGATCAAGGACACTTCTCGGAGGATGCGCAGCGCCCTGGCGGTGATATCCTCCAGGTTTCCGATCGGCGTGCCGACTATGTACAGGATGCCCAAATGGTCTCCCCCTCACAGTCTTCCCACGGTGGCGCTGAGGTAAGCAGCGGGATTCACCGACTGCTGTAAATTGCCTGCATCTCGGGCGAAAAGGTATGGCCCTCAGTGTGCACAACCAGCGGCGGTTCAATCGCCAGACCGGTGCCCCCGCCCTTGACAGCCTCCAGCAGCAGCAAGTTCGCCCGCCGCCCGGCCTGGGGGTGGACGAACCGCAGCCGCTTGGGCTCCAACCGGTATTGACGCAGTCCGGCGACCAGATCAACCATGCGCTCCGCCAGGAACACCAGGCCCACACGGCCACCAAACTTCACAGCCGTAGCAGCAGCCCGTAACGCATTGTCAAGGCTGCCCGCCAATTCGTGGCGGGCGGTGGCCCTGGCCTCATCCGGACTGATCGCCCCTGTGCCCACTTCCCGGAAAGGCGGGTTCATCGTCACGACGTCAAATACGCCGTGTCCATAGATGGACCCGACATCCCGATAGTCGCCGCAATCGATATGGATGCTGTGTTCAAGCTGGTTGAGCTTGACACTCCGGGCCGCCATGTCAGCGGTCTCGGCCTGCAATTCCAGCCCCGTGATTGTGGCCGACTCATGAAGCGCTGCCAGTAGGAGGGGAATGACCCCGGACCCCGTTCCAAGATCCAGGACACGAGCCCTTGACGATACGGTCACAAAGTGCGCCAGGACTACCGGATCGATGGCAAAAGGAAAGCGCCCCGGATGCTGGATGATCCGCAGGCCGGCTCGGCCCAAGTCATCCACACGCTCCCCGGGGCGCAGGTCCATCGGTATTCGCCTCCGTTATGACGGGGGGGTGGTATCACCCTGCGGCCGATCACCGCCGCCCCGATTGCGATTACCGCGATGGTGGCGGTGCCGCGGCGGCCGGTCGCCTTGGACCCGCTCCTCCCGTGGCTGACCCGCCTGTGGCTGAGCGCCCTGGGGCCGCTCCCCGTGGTGGCGCTGGCTGTCGGGTCCGATTGGGTTTAGCCTGCGCGGCTGATTGGCCTGGGGGGGACGCCCCTGTTGCTGCGCCCGTGCTGGATCAGGGTCCTTGGGCTGGCCGAGCGGGCCCTTCGGCTGAAGGGGCCGGCGGTCGTGCGGGAGTGCGCTGCGATCGCTCTGGGGCCGCTTCTCTTGTTCGCGGCGGGGTCCGCCCGGTCCCTGCTGCCTGGGTTGACCCGACCCTTGTCCACTGGCGGGACTCGGTCTACCAACAGGCCTGTCCTGTTCCGCAGGACGCCCGCCTTGCCCACGCCGGAGGTCGTCCGGTTCATCCCTGCGCCGTGGCCGCTCTACGATCCCGGCGGCCTGTGCAACCCGCACACTCATGCCGGATTCGCCAACGGAACGGGCCGCGATGCGGGGCTTCGGCCGCTCGTCCAGCTCCTCCAACTCACGGTTGGCGGGTTCGAGACTGACGGTGACCGGCGGCATGTAGCCGGGTGCCAGGGTTGGATCCTTCTTGGCTGCCTCATACGTATCTTGCTCGTAGCGCAGGCAACACATCAATCGACCGCAAAGACCTGAGATCTTAGATGGGTTCAAAGACAGGTTCTGATCCTTTGCCATCCGGATGGAGACAGGCGCGAAGTCTCCGAGAAAGCTAGTACAGCAAAGGACCCGACCGCAAGGGCCAATTCCGCCCAAGAGCTTGGCTTCGTCGCGAACGCCAATCTGGCGCATTTCGATACGTGTGCGGAAGACCGCTGCCAGATCCCGCACCAGATCACGAAAGTCGACCCGTCCCTCAGCAGTGAAGTAAAAGATGTTCTTGGAGCCATCAAATGTGTATTCAACATCAACGAGATTCATCTCAAGGTTGTGGGTTTCGATCTTCTTCTGGGCGATGGCGAATGCCTCGCGCTCCTTGCGCTTGTTCTCGGCAGCGGTGAGGGCGTCCCTGTCGGTGCCGACGCGCAGCACCTTCTTCAGGGGCTGGACGACCTGATCCTCTTCCACGTCTTTCGGACCAACGGCGACATCTCCGTATTCCACGCCCCGGGCCGTCTCAACGACCACCTTTCCCCCCGCCTGGACGGGGAATTCAACGGGGTCGAAGTAGTACACTTTGCCTGCCTTTTTGAACCGAACGCCAACGACTTGGACCATCTGGTCACCTCCTTGTCCCCGAGCGCGCGCACTCCGGAGACATCAAACTGAATTCCGGGTTCCCTAACTGCCCTCCGCAAGCCTCGCGGCTCCGGAGAGTTCCAGTAGCAATACATCAAGACAAAGCCGCACATTTGCGTTGCGCTGTATACGACTGCGTGCTTCGGAGACGGCGTCCACCATGGCCACGAGGTGCCCTGACCCGTACCGGTGAGCCAATTGGAGCGCATCCTCCTTGCGGTCCTGGTTGATGACCAGGTTGCCAAGTCCCGTCTGGTCCATGAGCAACGCGTCACGCAGCCAGATTAGCATCATTTCCAGCCATTCATCTAACTGGTCGCGTTGTTTCTCCAGTCCTTCACTATAGCTGACCAGGGAGAGGTCGTCCATCTCCCCGATTTTACGCAGGAAGTCGAAGGTATCGTCCCGGCGCTGAGCTGCCGCCGGGTTCTGTGCGATACTGATGGCTCGTCCAATGCTACCACCCGACAGCGCAGCGAACAAGCGTGCCTGCGCACGATCAAGCCCAGCGCGGTCTTCGAGGACCTGCCTGACCTCCTCCGGACTGAGCGGAGGGAAATTCACGGTCTGGCAGCGCGAGACAATCGTGGGCAAAATGCCGGCCAGGTTCTGAGCCAGCAACAGAAAAACAGCATAGGCCGGGGGTTCCTCAAGTAACTTGAGCACCCGATTTCCAGCCTCCGCGTTCAAACGATCCGCTCCATCGATAATTGCAACGCGCATCTTACCTTCGTTCGGCCGCGCGTACATTTCCGCCTGCAACTCTCGCATCTGGTCGGTCTTGATGAAACGCCCATCCGGCTCGATCACGGTCACATCCGGATGCGAAGGCGGTGAATACAACAACTTCTGGCAGGAGGGGCAGGCGTCACAGGCGCTCCGATCCGGCAGCGGAGCCCGACAATTGAGCGCCTTGGCCAGTTCCAGCGCAACGGTGCGCTTGCCCACGCCGTCAGGTCCGATAAACAAATAGGCGTGCGCCAGTTGGCCCGAGGCCACCGCCTGCCGGAGGAGACGGACAGCCAGGGATTGCCCGACAACGCCGGCCCAACTCACGCGACAGGCCTCCTAGAACTTTTCAAATTGCTCCACACTAAGGACGAACACAGTTGCTCCGCCGACCAGAATTTCGACGGGGTAAGGAATATAGGAATCCGCGGGGCCACCCATGGGTGACAACGGCGTCACCAGTTGTTCCCTGGCCCGACACGTATTCTTGATAATGCCCACAACTCGCTCGACCTGGTCGTCATCGATTCCCACCAGGAGCGTTGTGTTCCCCTCGCGCAGAAAACCGCCAGTGCTGGCTAACTTCGTCGTACGGAATCCGGCCTGGGTTAGCGACCCCAAGAGCCGGTGCGTGTCCTTGTCCTGTATCACAGCGACTACCAGTTTCATCGGTGGCCACCCCTTCGTTCTATTCCCGCCTCAACCACTCACCGGCCGGCGGGGTAAGACTTCGTCAACCAGTCGCCGAATCTCGTCCTGAATCGCCTGGACACTACGGGAAGCGTCCACGATCTTCACCCGGCGGGGCTCTGCCCGGGCCAATTCCAGGTAGCCCTCGCGAACCTGTTGATGATACCACTCGTCCTTTTGTTCGATGCGGTCGAGGCCTGAGGCCGCTCTGCGTTCTCGGGCAACTTCGGACGCCAAGTCCAAGATGATTGTGCGATGGGGCTTGAGCGCCCCAGTGGCCATTTCGTTGATGTGTGAAACGAACTCCAATGGCAGGCCGCCGGCATAACCCTGATACACCATGCTCGAATCGACGTACCGGTCACAGATGACCACCTTGCCAGCCTCGAGTGCCGGCCGGATTACCATGTTCACGTGCTCTGCGCGGCTAGCGGCGAAGAGCAGCGCTTCGGCGATAACGGACATTCCCTTGTTAACCGGATCGAGCAGAATGTCCCGAATCCGTTCGGCCAGCGGTGTTCCCCCGGGCTCCCGGGTAAACACGTAGTCTATGCCTTGCGTTTGCAGGTATTGGAGCAGGAGCTGCAGTTGCGTCGATTTCCCTGCGCCATCGACACCCTCGACTGTAATGAAAACCGCCAAGCGGTGGTCACTCCTCGACAACCTGAATCGCTGAGAGCGTCGGGTCCGCCGGCCCTTGCAGGCGGTACCCAGCCTGTGAAACGTGCTGGAGATAGGAGATGACCTCTGGTGTGAGCCGCTCACCCGGTGTCACAACCGGGATTCCTGGTGGGTATGGCGCCACCGTTTCCGCAGCGATCAATCCTACAGCATCACCGAGGGGCACCAGCCGCTTGCGGCCAAGTGCGGCCTCCCGGGGTATCAGCACGGTCTCAGGCCACGGGGGTTCGGGTGGCGGTGGCGGAACGCCGGGACCGTGAGGCAACCTATTCGTCGCCCCCACCAGATAGTCCACGGTCTCTATGCTGTCACCGGGCGACAGCACAGCCAGCACGAATCCCAGCCCGCTTGACTCGACGGCGACGCCCTCGGACCAGAGCGACTGGGCAGCCTGGACGCCAGTGATCCCACGCCCACGCACATCGATTACGATTTTCGTGGGGTCAGCGGACGGGTGAACCCGAATCCCGCGCAACGCGCAGAGGCGCTTGCGGGTACCCACCGCAAGATCGAGGACCCGATCCCAAGCTGCGTAACCGCTGTGATAGAGTTCCCGCCGAGCCAGGTCCAATGATGCCATTAGCAGGTAAGACGGGCTGGTCGATTGTACCAGCCGCAGCATCTCAGCCAGCCGAGGTCGGTCAAGGCGATGATCTGCGCCCAGATGGCACAGGCTAGATTGGGTAAGGCTTCCGCCGGTTTTGTGCACTGACTGCACGACGCCATCGGCGCCGGTCGCCAGGGCCGGCGGAGGCAGGTCCGGGTGGAAAGCAAAGTGAGTGCCGTGAGCCTCATCTACGAGTACCGGGATTTCTGATGCGTGGGCCTGCTGGACCGCCATAGCCAGGCGATCGACGTGTCCGAAGTAGGTGGGATGCACAAGGACAAGCGCCGATGAAGTCTGCAGGGCCTCAGTCAGGGAGGCCTCGTGAATGCCTTCGGCCAGATCCAATTCGGGATGGAATCTGGTTCTGATCCACGCCGGCTTGGCGCCGGATAGAATCAGGGCGCCAGCCACCGACCGGTGTGCATGCCTCGGTACGGCGATGGTGTCACCGGGACGGCATGCCGCCAGGACCAGGGCATGCAAGCCCGCCGTGGTGCCCCCGACCAGGAAGAACGATGCGGCAGCGCCAAACGCCTGCGCTGCAAGCTCCTGAGCCTCCGCGATCGCGCCCTCCGGGGCGTGCAAATCATCAAGCCCGGGCGCCTCGGTCAGGTCGATCGATAGCGCGCGCTCCCCCAGGAACTCCCGCCACAAAGGTGGTGCGGCGCGCCCCATCTTGTGCCCCGGGACGTGGAGGGGGGCCTTCACGGTCTGCACGTACTGCAGAAGTGCTTCGAAAAGTGGAGCGCGCTCCTGGCTAAGTGTCACGGGAGACGGCCCCTTCCTAACCATGTGCCCTCGTATTCGACAGAGAGACAGTGTTTCCCTGTTTCTACGCCCGCGCCCGGCGTTGGCGCAGAACGCGGCGAACGTCCTCTCCCTTGAGCGGCAGAACCTCGAAGGAACCCAGGAGGCGCGAAGCGATACGCTGGCCGTAAGCTGACTGAATTTCGCCAGGGTTGAGGTTCGTGGCCACCACCATCGGCAGAAGCCGGTTCATGCGGTGGTTGATAATGTTGAATAACTCCTGGGCTGCGAATTCTGTGACCTTCTCGGCCCCCATGTCATCCAAGATGATCAGGTCAGCGTCCAGGAGCCGCTGCACGCCCTGCCGGTATTCATCATCGTCTTCGAACTTGAAGAGACGGACCAGATCCAGAAACTCTGACAGGGTAAAATAGACGACTGATCGCCGCGCGTCGGTCACCGCGTTCCCGATGGCGGAACAGAGAAACGTCTTTCCCAGCCCCACGTCCCCCATCAGGAGAACGGATTCTGGTTGCTTGCCCTGGCGTACTTGCTCGGCGAACAAACGACATGCTTCGTAGACATGCCCCATATACGCCCGGTCAGAGGGCGGATAGACAGTCAGGTCAAATGTGTCAAATCGCTGATCCCGAAAGGGTCCCGTAAGCCCTGAGGCTCTGTAGAGATCGGCGACCTCCTCCTGAATGAGGCAGTGACACTTCTGGGGCGGGTGAACGGCATCCGGTCCCGCCTGCTCCGGCGCCAACCAACCGGTATCCTGGCAATCGGGGCAATCCCAGTGCACCTCGAGCTCCTGTGGATCGATCTGGTGCCCCTGCAGTAGCGCATCCCGCTCGCCAGCCAATCGCAGAGACCAGGCCTTCAGATCGTCAAAACCCTTGCCGAACTTCGTGGGGGCGCGCAAAACGAGCCGGGCCAGATCGAGCCCGATATCCACCTGCAACGCCTTGATCTCCGCCAGGCGTGGGACCCGGCGGAAAACTGCCGCTTCACGGGCGTCTCGGTCCATCTCATGCTGCCGGATCCGGCTCTCCCGCCTACGGGCCCGCTCATTTGCCAAACTTCTTATAGATATAATCATAGTAGCTGTCATCCTTCTGGTCGCGCTGCAAGATCACGTTGCTCCGGGCCGGCGACTTTCGCCCTGGGGCAACTTTTGCACTGTCGGTGGGTGCGGTGCGGCGCTTGTGCTCGACCCCGAGTTGGTCGGCCTCTGCGACGGAACGGACACCATGAGCCTGCCACGACTCCAAAATACCGTTGACGTACTGCAACGGGTTCTGCGCCCCGGTGGCCTCACCACAGGCGCGGATCACCACCTCGGTACTGAAGCCCCATTCGTCTGTCCATTTCTCGAGCAGATCGCGTTCCGCTCTGGTGAGCGGCCGCTTGATGCCGAGGTACTGGATGATGGTCTTGTGTTTCCCAAACCACTTCTGGTAATTCTGGCTGAACTCTTTTGCTTCCTGGCGCGTCTTGATGCCCTCTTCATACCAACGGCGAGCAATCTCGTTCAGGTAGTTCCTGCGGGTAATCCCCCGGTCCCTGCCCTCTTCGATTACCGCCACCACCATGTCTGTGTCAAACCCATAGGACTCGATCCAATCCTTAATATCTTCGACGGCCCGCTCCGACATGTTGACCAGCAGTCTCTCCGCGGCCTTGATGGCCGGATGTACGGCATCGGTTGCGCCATCTGCCTCGTGCTGGTTGCGGTAATGCCCCCAACTGGCCCTGAACCTCATCAGCACCGGCACGAGGGAGAACGTTACTTCGTTGTCGGTAATTTGCTCGCAACGGATGATGGCCTTCTGCTCAAGATGGGGGAGAAGGGAGCGTATCTGATCAAAATCGCCCGGCATCGCACGCCGTGAAATGGTGTAGTTGGTGAAAGGCAAGTCGCCGGGACCCCCGACGCAGGCCAGTAGGATGAAGATTTTTCCGATGGTGTCGTAATCAAGCTCCATATCCCCCATGTAGTCAAACAGCATGCGCGGGATGTTCACGAAGCCGCGCTTCACGAACGCCTGCAGAAATTCCAGGTCTCCGGAGCCGGCAGGTCCAGCGGGCATGTAGTCCCCCTCTTTCACCGCACGACAATTCGCGCGGATACCTTCGATTCTCCGCCCGCCAAACCGATTCCTCCCCCGCAACTAAGGTAGCCGTGTCTTATTCGTCGTGTCCGTTCGACAGGCGCGCAAAAAAAGAAGCAGCAGGAATCCCTGCTGCTTCGACATTCATTTAGAGGTCGGGGTGCTCGCTCATCGCCTTGATGCGCCGGAAGCGCCGGTCCACTTCCTTCTGGAACTCAGCGACCACGGAGGCGAATTCCGGCTTGAGCATGTGCTTGGTCTTGCCCATCATCTTCAGCCACTCGTCGACCGCTACTTTCTTCCCCTTGGCTTCTGGATCGTACGTGAGCTTGGTGATGCCCCGTTCAATCTCATAGAGCGGGAAGAAATTGCAATCGGCGGCGGTTTGGACGATCTTGGCACCCAGGCGCTCCTCCGAGAGCCAGTTCAACGGGCAGGCAATCAACATCTTCCCGTAGACAGGCCCGACGTTCTGGGCGTACCACTGGGCCTTTGCGGCCTTCTTCCAAACGTCTTGCGGCATCGATTCGATAGCAGTGAAGACATAAGGCATGTGGCACGCCGCCATAATCTGCGCGGTATCCTTATGGTGGAACGTCTTACCGCCACCGAGGGACCCGACATTAGACGTGGAGGTCTTGTGGCCGATGGGGGTGGAGTAGGACAACTGGCTACCCGTGTTCATGTAACCTTCATTGTCGTACTCGAGGATGATCAGCTTGTGACCGCGCAGGGCGGCACCGATGGACGGGCCCATGCCGATATCCATGCCACCGTCACCGGTCACCATCACAAAGGTGATTTCCTCACCGATTTCGATCTCGCCACGCCGCTTCTTTTCGTGGAACATCTCCACGACGCCGGACAGCGTGGCGGCTCCGTTCTGGAACAGGTTGTGGATATAGGTCACGCGGTGCGCGCTGTAGGGATACCCCGTGGTGACGACCATCGCACAGCCGGTGTGGAACAGAACGACCACATCGCCGCTGAGGGCTCGGAAAAAGTTGTCCAGGGCGGGGAAAATACCGCAACCAGGGCAAGCACCGTGCCCAGGCACGATACGCTTGGGCATCCCCATCATCTGACGGGGCGGCGGCACGATGACCTTCAGTTCGTCGCCGACCAGTTCAGCCTTGATTGGGCTGGTCTGCTCCTCCTTGGTCAGGGGGGCGACCACTTCCACGGGCGTTGTGGCGGTCATGGCCGTAATCCCGTAGTAGTCAAAGGGCACTGGCACAGTGCCCTCACTCTTCATCTGAAGGGCGAGGTCGAAGAACGCCTCGGCATCGTCCGGGTAGAAGTCCTTGCCGCCGAGTCCATAGATGCGGGTCGCGATTAGCGTCTGGTTGACGGGGTCATCCTTGAGCGCAGACTTGATCTCGTGCGACAGGTTGCCACCGTTGCCGCCGTAGGAATCGGATCGTTCACCAATCACCAGGGCCTTCACGTGCCGCAACGCTCGCTGGATTTGCTCCACCGGAAACGGACGGATCAGGTGCAGCGAAATGACGCCTGCCTTCACGCCACGGGCGCGGAACTTGTCAGCCACCTCACGGCCGGTGTCGGCCGCTGAGCCCAGCAGGAAGACTGCGACCTCGGCATCCTCCATCAAATACTCATCAACCATGGCGTACTTGCGGCCAGAGAGCTTCGACCAATCATCAAACAGAGCGGGCAGCTGCTTGAAGACATTCTGCATGGCGAGGTGCATCTGATACTTGTTGTTGATGAGATCCGGGTCATTCATATAGGGGCCGAATGTCTTGGGATGCCGTGGGTCCAGCGCGTGCGGGTACCCTTCAGGCTGCGGCCCCACCCAGTCCCGGATGACTTGCGCGTCTTCGAAGTACTGGACGCGCCGCTTCTGGTGGCTGGTGAAGAAGCCATCAAAGCCCACGATGACGGGCAACCGGACGTCCGGATGCTCGCCGATTTTGACGGCGATGGGGTGGAGGTCATAGACCTGCTGCGGGTTGTCCCCGTACAGGATAACCCAACCCGTGTTGAGGGCAAAGTAAAGGTCGCTGTGGTCGCCGCGAATGTCGAGCGGACCGGAGACCGACCGGGTGACCAGGTCAAGAACCATGGGCATGCGTGTGCCAGACTGCACAGGCATTTGTTCCAGGGAATACAGGTAGCCATTTGCGGACGTGGCATTGAACACGCGGCCGCCCGCCACGGTGGCGCCGTAGCAGATACCGGCAGCGCCATGCTCGCCGTCGCCCGCCACCATCCGGACCGTGTTCTCGCCTTCCACCTTCATCTCGTCGATATACTCGGCGATCTCCGTGGACGGCGTGATGGGATAATAGCCCATCAGGTGAAAATTGATCTGGCTGGCGGCAATGGCAGCCATTTCATTACCGGACTTGAAGGTCGACTTCTGAGCCTTGAGGTCATGCTCTTTCAGTGCCACTGGTCGCTCACCTCCCGTTTACGAGCAACCCGGTGTGCGCGACCCGGTGCTCGGCTGCATAATTGTCATCTTCACGCAGGTCCTTCAGGGCATCGGTCGGGCAAGCCTCCACGCACTTCAGGCAACCCTTGCAGTACTGATAGTTGATGCCTGCTAGGTTGTTGGCGGGGCGGCCCTTCTTGTCCACGCCCGTCTCCCATACGAAGCAATAGTCCGGGCAAACCATATCACACTGAGCGCAGTCGATGCAGGTGGCCCGGTTGAAGGCCGGCAGAAACCCCTGGCGCGAGGCGCTCAGGTCCTTGGTCGCCATGTTTCCGGGATTGAGAATGATGCCGCCCATGGGAGCGTTCAGGTACCCGAACGCGGGTCCGGAGCGCTTGAAAACGGGTGCCACCCATCCCTCGGCAGGCGTAAAGGTCTCAAAATTGACCTCATCAAAGCCACGGTCGAAGCACCTGAGGTTGCCAGGAACCGTCGCCGGATACTTCTTGGTGAACGTATCGGTGATCAAAGACTTTATGGCATCGATGCTAAGAAACTCGGACACACGGCAAATGGCCCCCAGGAACGCCATGTTGACGCGGCTCTTGGTCTCGACCGCAATGGTCATCGCATCAAAGGTGCCGATGGTGGCGTGCTCGAGCTGCAGCACCTTTTGGATTTCAGCCGGTGTCTTCTTCGTGTTGACGATCACGGTTCCGCCGGGACGGAGCCCACGCACCACTGGTTCGGTCCGAATGAGTGCTTCATGGAAGATACAGACGATATGCGGCTCTTCCACCGGTGAACTGAGACGCAGGGTGGTGTCGCTTTGGCCAAAGCGAATGAACGACTTGACCGGCGACCCCTTCTTCTCGGAACCGTACGATGAAAAGTTGGATCCATTCAATCCCTGATACAAAACGCCGGCCTCGGCCAGCATCTTGCCGGCAATGTTCGCACCGTATCCGCCGATCGATTCCAGTCGGATGTTGAAGAAACCATACTCATCCCTGACCGGAAGCTGAACCGGGGCTACCTCTGGATTAGCTGCCATATGGGCGACCTCCCCACAATCGTAAATTCTATTCTTACTGGGGCTGCCGGACACGGGTCTTTCTTGAAGTCTAAGGTTCCTGAGGCTTCGAAGCAATCCGCCAATCACCCTAGAGCCATTATACCTATTGTAACGCAAGAAAACAGCGGTGAATTGCTGTTTCTTGGCGATGAAATGCGTGGACTTAGTGGCCAGATGCGGTGAGGGTCGGTTTCACACACAGGGCATGTTATGACGAAACCCACCGCACGCCGCGGTGGGCTCCAGTACATCCCCAGGTGTCGGATCAGGCAGCACGGTAGTACCGGCGCCCCATCCACATGGCAGCATTCACCAGCCCGATCATGACCGGCACCTCCACCAGCGGTCCAATCACCGCCGCAAAGGCCTGGCCGGATCCGATCCCGAACACCGCCACCGCCACGGCGATCGCCAGCTCGAAGTTGTTGCTGGCAGCAGTAAAGGAGAGGGTCACGGTCTGCGTATAGCTGAAGCCGGCCCGCTGGGAGATCCAGAACGACACAAAGAACATCGCCATGAAGTAGACCAGGAGCGGAACCGCCACCCGCACGACATCCAGCGGCAGGGCGACAATGGTCTCGCCCTTCAAGGAGAACATTACCACGATGGTAAAGAGCAGGCCGATCAAGGCCGTCGGCGCCAGCTTAGGCATGAAGACCGTCTCATACCACTGCTTGCCCTTGCGGGGGACCAAGATGTACCGGGTCAGCATGCCGCCGAAGAAGGGGATGCCCAGGTAGATCAGCACGCTCTTGGCCACTTCCCACATGGAGACCTGGACGGAAGCGCCGCCGGTGTTAATGCCGAACCACCGGGGCAGGACGGTAATGAAGATGTAGGTGTACAGCGAATACAGGAGGATCTGGAAAACGGAGTTGAAGGCCACCAGGGCCGCGGCGTACTCACTGTCGCCCTTCGCCAGGCCATTCCAGACCAGCACCATGGCAATGCAGCGGGCCAGGCCGATAATAATTAGACCCACCATGTAATCCGGGTGGTTGCGCAGGAAGAGCCAGGCCAGCCCGAACATCAGAACCGGGCCGATCACCCAGTTCTGCAGCAGGGAGAACCCCAGCAGCCGGACGTTCTGGAAGACCTTACCCATCTCCTCATAGCGGACCCTGGCCAGGGCGGGGTACATCATCCAGATCAGGCCTACAGCGATGGGGAGCGAAACGTTGCCGACCTGAAGCCGGTCCAAGGCCTTGGCGGCCCCGGGAAAGAAGTAGCCGCTGGCCACGCCGAGAGCCATGGCCAGGAATATCCAGAGCGTCAAGAACTGGTCCAGGAGCGAGAGGCTGCCCCGGTTCTGATGGGTCACGGTTGGAATCCTCCTTCACGGGATAGGGAGAGCGATCGCCACCCAAAGATGCTGGTCAGTGAAACGCGAAAATCATCATCTTCTAGGTCGAGGGCGTTGTCTACATGTACAGTGATTCCGTCGCTCTCGAATGACCGATACTCCGCCGGAGGCCTGCGGGGCAGGCCAATGTCCAGATTGGGGGCCATGGCCGATCCGACGCCGCAGCATCCGGTGACCTCGGCCTGAAAGAGAATCAAATGACCGCCCTTGCTGCGGATAAAATCCACAGCCTCGGGCTCAACGGTAACCCTCATCCCCTGCCCTCCCGCAGCATCTGGGCGAACTCCTTCGGCAGGTCGGTGGCCTCGATGGCCTGTGCAGCCGCCTCGTAGTCATATAGCACCGAAACGATCTCCATGCTGACCCCGCCTTTGGTGATGTCCAGGAGCGCATACGTGGCATCCGGGGCGCCGTGCTTGGGCTTCCCGGTGCTGCCCGAATTGATCAGGTGCCGGCCGCCGAGCGCCTTGTGGAAGGGCTGGTGGGTGTG
>DAHVXO010000322.1 GCA_027356675.1 Symbiobacteriaceae bacterium
AGTGGTCCGGCCTCCGCAGGGCCGGAGGCCTCCAGCGTCACCCAGGCCGTGGCAACGGCCCAGTCAAGGCTCTCCTGCGGTCCCTCCAAGGGCGCCTGGGCCCCCACCTGCAGCGCTTCGGCCCGCCTGCCGCAGGCGAGCAACGCCCCAACCTTGCGCGACCGGATCCGGGCCATGATGTCGGCATTCCCGCCCGCAGCCTCCGTCTCGGCCTGCTCCAGCGCCGCCAGCGCCGCGTCCTCATCACCGGCGGCCGCTGCCACGGCCGCCCGCAGGGTCAACACCGTGGCCATCCCGCCGTCGATGGCGCCGGCGTTGCGCTCCACTTCCGCGGCGACCGCCTCACAGGCAGCGCAGGCACGGGCCAGGTCGCCCAGGTGACAGTAGGCGTGCACAAGCCGGGCGAGCGCCTCGCACTTTACCCAGGACTCCCCCATATGCTCCGCCAGGCGGACTGCCTCTTCGCCGTGCAGCACGGCAGCCGGACAGGACTGGTGGATCCCATCGGTGTACAGCCAGCAGATCAGACTGTGGATCCGGGCCGCCTGTCTGCGACCCAGATCCCCAACCGTCAGCGCCCCGGCAGCACGCTCCAGCGCCTCCTGGTGGCGACCGTCGCGGGCGAGCGCCTGGAGGGCCCGGAATTCCTCCGTTCCACCATGCCAGCGCATACCATCCACGGATCAATCCCCCGTCTCTGCCATATACAGGTATTGTACCAGAAACCGCAGGGCGCGCAAAGGGGGGACAACGATCTGCCGTCCCCCCCGCATCAGGCTGAATAGGTGCGGAACCCTTCCCCCAGGACCTCATGCACGTCTGCCACCACCACGAAGGCCTTCGGGTCGTGTCGGTGGACGATGGCCTTCACCTGGGCTAATTCCCCGCGCTGCAGCACCACGTACAGCACACTGCGGGGTTGCCCGGTGTAGGCGCCCACCCCGGGCATGATCGTACAGCCCCGTTCAACATCCGCCATGATCGCAGCGGCCACCTCATCGGGCCGGCTGGTGATGATCGTGACGCCTTTCGCCGCGTAAAAGCCTTCCTGCACCAGGTCGACGACTTTCGACGAGATCACGAGCGTGATGGCCGACCACATGGCTGACTCCGGGGAGAAGAAGAAGCCCGCTGCGATCAGGACCAGCGCATCGACGGTCATCACCATCGTACCGACGGAGAAGCCGAAACGCTGGTGACCAAGGATGGCCAGGACGTCCGATCCACCGGTCGTACCGCCGGAGCGGAGCACCAGGCCCAGTCCCGTCCCCATCAACACGCCGCCGTATACGATCGCCAGCACGGTCTGGTTGGTGGGCTGGGCCAGACCGGTCGTCAGTCCCAGGAACGCCGAAAAGGCGACCACGCCCACCAGTGTTCGCCAGAGCAGCCCCCACCCTTTCGCCCGCACTCCCACCGCGAGAATGGGAATGTTGAGCACCAGGGTGGTGACCCAGATGGGGATTCCCCACTTATGGAACAGGATGATGCCGATGCCCACCACGCCGCCTTCGGCGAGCTT
This sequence comes from Symbiobacteriaceae bacterium, assembly GCA_027356675.1. The sequence goes on from DAHVXO010000322.1 coordinate 1,523, forward strand.
GAGCGGCACCAGGAACAGATTGACGGACAGGGCCATCAGCAGCGAGCCGGTCAACAGCGGGATAACCCAGAGCACGGCGGTCCTCCTGCGATATGCAAATGGTGGTTACGGCTTCAGTGGAGTCGGCGGTGCCGGCTGCGTGGCGGTCGGCTGAGTCGTGGTCGGCGGCAGGGTCGTTAGTGTGACCAGCCGCAGATCGGGGTCCCAGACCACTGTCAGGCCGAACTGCTCGGAGACGAAGCGCACGGGTACCAGCGTCCGATCGCCGCGGATGATGGCCGGCTGGTCCAGTGCCTTCGGCGCATAGTTGACGTATGCCACCGGACTGTCGATGGTCAGCGCCATGGTGGTCTGGCCGCGCAGCGCTTCTACGCGTCGCGCCGAAGCATCCCACTTGATGTTGTCGTCCGTGACCCCCAGCGCGTTGAAGATGGCCCGCATGGGAACCAGCACCCGGCTCGTGGCAGGGTCGAGGTAGGGCACCACATCGAATGCGACGTCCTTGCCGTCGATGGAAACCCGAATGGGCGGTTTGGGCTGCTCATGGGCCACCAGCAGGACCGAAACGCTGCGCAGCACCAATTCCTCGGCACTGCCGATGCGGAAGTCGGCCGGACCGGGCTGGTTGTTCGCGAAGCGGGCGTCATTCAGGGTAATCCGCTCGGTCTTCCAGGCCTCCGTATTCGACCGGGTCACTACGGGGACCCGCTTGTTGACCACCGCGTCCGTCTTCGCGTCGGGGCGTACCGTGTCATACGAGTCGTATTCCAGCCAGATCGGGGTCAGGCCCTTGTCCTGGTAGGTTACTGTCATGACTACCTTGTTCAACCCGCCGTAGATGTACGTTTCGTGAACGTTGAAGTAGAAGTAGCGGTCGGTCCCCACCGCCGGGGCCAGCGATCGCCGTCCCACGCCATCGGGCAGGGCTTCCGTCAGCCCGTCCGGCTGGCCGTCCACGGCTGCAATGCCCGCTTCCTGGTTGGGGAAGCCAAGCGTGAGTTGCACGTACTGGGCGTCATGATAATCCTGGGATGGCGCCGGCACCTCAGCGGCAAGCGAACCCATGGGCACAAACAGGGTGAGCAGTGCGACCAGAGCGGCAAGACATCGGGTAGGGCGGGTTGCCATGACGATTCGCTCCTCTGTTACAACAATCCAGCAGTTGTGAGGATGGTCCGCAGACCCGCCGTTTCCTTCTCCCCGAGGGGCAGGAGCGGCCGCCGGGGTTCACCGCCGTAGTAGCCGCGCATGTCCATGGCGGCCTTGACGCCCGGGATCCCCAGATACCCACCCACAGCCTGATTGACCGGCAACAGCCGAGCCTGTAGTTCCCGTGCCTTGTCCCATTCGCCCTGCTTGCACAGGTCGAACAACCGGACGCACTCCGCCGGGGCCACGTCGGCCAGCGCCAACACGCCGCCCGTCACGCCCACGGCCAGGGCAGGCATGAAAGCGCTGGCGGTGCCCACCAGCACGTTCCACTCGGGGCGGACCCTCAGGAGGATCTCTTCCAACTGTATGACGTTGCCCGCACTATCCTTGATGCCGATGATGTTCGGATGCTGCGACAGTTCCGCTACCACGTCCAATGGCAGGTCAAACCCGGTGAACTTCGGGACGCTATAGAGGATGACCGGCACCGGGCAGGCATCGGCCACGGTCCGGTAATGAGCGAGCAGAGCCTGCTTGGTAATCAGCGGCTTGTAGAAGCTGGGGTGAACGACCATGACGGCGTCAGCGCCTAGTTTACCGGCCTCCTGAGCCAGGGCGACCGTGGCGCGGGTCGACTCACAGCCGACGCCCACAAGGCCGAGCTTGCCGGCAGGACGGGCCTCGAGACCGGCCTTAATGACCTCCAACTTCTCCGATTCCGTCAGCAAAGTGGGCTCACCGTTGGACCCGAGGATGACGACACCGTGGACCCCGGCCTTGCAGAGACTCTCAACGTTCGCCTGGTACTGCCCGAGGGCCAGATCCCCCTCGGCATCGAAGACAGTGGGTACGGGCGGGTAGACACCGGACAACCGCAGCATCGCAGGTCCCTCCTCATGATCGCTACACCAAAGCCCCCGGCGCAGGCCGGGGGTGATACGAGTGGTGCTCAGGCCTTCTTGGTGGGTTCTTTGGGTTCTTCGGGCTCATCCGTCTTCACGGACTTCTTAAACTCCCGAATCGAATCGCCAACAGCCCTACCCAATTGCGGAAGCTTGGTGGCGCCAAATAGCAGGACAACAACCAGCCCAATCAGCAAGATCTCCGTAACACCGATGTTGCGGAACACGGTGAATACCCCCTTCAACTAAGCGCGGACCGTACCAGAAGTTTCGGGACGCGGCGATTGGATTCCTGCTCTGGAGTCTGCCCTTGTTTATGGTTCATAGTCCTCAGCCGATTCCAGTTCCCGCACGAGGCGCCCGGCGCCGCCCTCCACCCCACCCGCGGCCACGGCCACGGTCGCCGCGGCCGCGACGGCCTCGCCGGCGCTCCGCCGCGCCTCGCCTGCGGCGATGGCCGTCTCGTTAGCGCTCATGGCAGCGGCGGCGGCCTCGGCCCCCAGCCGCCCCGCCAGTTCGTCCAGCGCAACGACTGGCAGACGGGCCGGAGCCGGTCTCTGACTGGCCGCCACCAGCCCGCTGGCTGCTGCATGCAGACCCTGCAGGTCGTGGGCCATGCCAACGCCGGCGGCGGCGCTGCGTCCGGCAGCGTGCGTCAGTTGCGTCATCTCGGTGCGGACGCCGGCCCAGGCACGGCCCGCGCCGTCGGTCAGGTCCTTATGCTTGCGAACTTCTGCCGCCACGCTCTGCGCCATCTCGGCGACGCCAGCGACCCGCTGTTCGATCTCCTTGGCGTGCTGCTGGGCCTTGGTGGCAAGCTGGCGGACTGAATCGGCCACGACGGCAAAGCCCCGTCCACTCTGCCCCGCCCGCGCCGCCTCGATCGCCGCGTTCAGCGCCAGCATATTCGTCTGCAGGGCGATGCCTTTGATCGCCGCCACAACGCCTTCGATGCGCCCAGTCCGCTCCGTCAGTGCGGCGAGTCCGCTCAGGCTGCTATCAACCTGGGCGGTCAGAGCGCCTGCGGCCTCCGATGCCCGGGCAGAGAGGATTGCGACGCTCTGCGCAGTCTCACGGACGGTCGTGGCGGTCGCGGCCGCCTCACCGGCCCGACCGGCCAGCTCTCCCGCTGATTTGGCCATGGTTGCAATGCGGTGGGCACCGCCTGTGGCCCCGTCGGCGGTCTGTGCCTGCCGGTCGGCCGCTGCCCGGGCCAGCGCCGCCCGCAGCCGGGCGGCATCACCCGCCAGGGTGGCCAGGGCCTCGGACTGGCTGCGGCTCGCCGCAGCGATGGCGTCCATTCCGGCGGCGACCTCCCCGGTGGCCCGCACGGTCTGTCGCCCGCCGGTGGCGGCCGCAGCGCCCGCGCTCGACAGCGCAACCGCCTCACCCCTCGCCCCGGACAGGTCCGGCCCGGTCACGACCGCGGCCGCCGCCTGCGGGGCGGTCCAGCCCAATACCGCTGCGAGGCCAATCAGTAGGGCCAGCAGCAGCAGCGGTGCGGGCGGAACCCTGGCGGCGGCCGCCGCCCGCCCGGCGGCCACCGCCGCCTCGCTCTCCGCCTCCCGCTCCTGCCCAAGAATGCGGTCCAGCTCGGTCAAAGCGGCTCCAGCGGCGCGGTGCACCGGCCCGGACAAGGCCTGACCGGCCTGCTCCCGAGGCGCAATGCGCACCGGCCCTGCCGCATCCAGGTACGTTACGACCAGGCGTGCCCCACCTGCTTCCCCAGCGCGCTCAAGCCAGCCAGCCCCCGCCCGCAGCGAGGCATCCAGCTGATCCAGCCGTGCGGCCTGGGCGACCTGTGGCGAAATCACCTGCTGGTACAGCAGGGACCGATGCTCCACCAGCTGGGTCTGCAGCCCGGCCGTGTATGCGGCCACCTCCGCCCACCCGCTCGGGGCGGGGGCTGGCGCGGGTCGGATCAGAATGATCCCCACCAACAGGCACACACCAGCCGCCAGCGCCAGCAGCCCGGTCTGAAACCAACGGCGCCAGACCAGCACACTTCATCCTCCGTTTCGGACGCAAAGTAATCTACACCCTAGTCTATCAGAATAGGGACAGTTTTTGTGTGTCAATTAGGAATTCCTGGGGTTTTTTCTAGTAGTTGAGTTGGAAAATAGAGGAAATTGACGGCGCTCCGGCGAAGTCATGTAAGCGCCCTGTGAACGCCGGGAGAGGAGGGAGGCACGTGCGCCGAGGGCTCCGTCTTGGGGTCCTGCTGGCTCTAGCCTTGTGGGTGACCGCCCTCTTGCCGGGCCTCTCTCTGGCGGATGAGGCACAGCAGCGACAGGACCAATCCCGCAGCCGCTACTCGCTGGGACGCATGTACGAGCAGGCCGGTGACCTGGCCCGGGCCGAAGAGAACTACCAGCAAGCCCTGGACCTGTGGCCAGACAACCAGGACGCCCGCATTGCCCTCCAGAACCTCATCGATGCCCGCAAGCCACCAGACCAGCCCAAGCCCTTCTGGTCCAACTGGTTCTCGTGGCTGCCCGGAGGCGCCACTGGCGCGTACGCCACCTCGGTCGTGGAGGTCTTGGGCTGGATTATCATGCTGGTCGTCTTCATCGCGGTCTTCCTCAAACTCGGCGTAGAGACGATACGACTGGCGATTCTCCGCTCAAAGGGTATTCCCCTTCTGGGCCTTGGCGACTTCAACGACCCGACCGGCCGCCTCTCAGGGCTGCCCCACCAGGTCGCGACCAACATGAACGACGCCGGCCTCACCATCTACGACGAAAAGGGCGCCGTGCTGCCAGACTTTGACTTCGTCGGCGACACCGGCTTCACGCAGGCGAAGCTCCTGGCGCGCCTGTTGGAGATGGTCTACCAGCGCCAGATCCAGCGCATCAAGGTGGACATCTCCCAGGATGCGGGGCAGCTGAACGCCGCCATCTCCCTGGTGGACTCCGCCAACGGCTATGTGCGCTACCTCCATGTGGTCACGCTGGACCCGGATCAGTTTGCCGTGCCGGGCGAGCTGACCAAGGTCACCTCGGCACTCATCGCCGACGCCGTCCTCATCTCGCTGTCGCGCGACCCCAACACCCGTGGCCTCCTCTACCAGCGCATGGGCGATTGGAGTTCGGCCCTCAAGGAGTTCATCGCTGCGGCGGAGGAAGCCCGCAAGAACAGCACGTGCGGCCAACTGTACCAGGCGCACCTCAACCTCGGGAACCTGTACAGTTTCCTGGGGCTGCAGGACAAATCCGTCGCGGCCTACACCGAAGTGGCCGAGGACACGTCCAATCCTGGCACGCTGGCGCTGGTCCAGGCTGCCATGGCCTGCTCCTATAAGAACTGGCAGGTCACCAGCCCGCCCGACCAGCAGGGCACGTTTGAGCGGCTGGCCCGGCAGGCCATCGAGCTGGCCCTGGGCAGCGAGGCGAAGACCTACCTGGTCGATTACACCATCGCCTGCTACTTCAGCCTCGCCACGCAGATCCCGGAGTGCCTGGTCTGGCTACGGGAAGCCGTCGCGGGCGACCTCGCATACCTGGACTACGTCATGACCGACCCGGACATGGAGAACCTGCGCCGCTGGCTCGGGAACCGGACGCCCGGTGAGGCTCTAGGGCTCCGGGTGGGATAAGGCGGGGGCACCGCTCAGGTGCCCCCTTCCCGTCCGACCCGCTTTGTCATTTTGATGGTCTCCGGTTGGAACCCGGTGCCTTTGTATAGCTCGATGGCCGGATCGTTCAAAGCCGCTACATGCACAGAGAGGTACTTGACGCCCCGCTGGACGGCATAGGCCTCCGCCATCTCCAGAAGGCCCTTCGGCACGCCCCGCTTCCGATACTCCGGCCAGACGTGCAACTCGCTCACGTATGCCTCAGGCAGGTTGGTCAGCTGGTCCTTCACCCCGAAGTTGAGCACCGCATACCCGCAGATCGCGCCGGCATCCTCAACGGCCACCAGATCGATCCGCTCCCACCCGACGGGCACCTTCTTTTCCCGCGGCAGTCGAAACCACTGCAAAAAGCGCTGGCGGACGGCCTCAGGGTCCTTCAACATGCCCTCGTTCAGTTGCAGGTACTCATCCACGTTCTCCAGCGAGCGCTGCCACTGATCGATGGCCGCCTCGTCGGCGTGGCTGGCCCGGCGGACTCGAATCGGCATGGCGGGGGGCCTCCCTCTGAGCGGTCCCCCCGGTTCCCCCGGAGGGCGACGGCTGCTACACCCGATCTGGATAATCCGAGATGATCCCGTCAACGCCGAACTGCTTCATGATGGCGATGACCTGTGGGTCGTCGACCGTCCATACGTTGACCTTCATCCCGGACCCGTGAGCCATCTCCACCATGTGCGGCGAGGTCCACTGCCAGGACGGGTGCAGGGCGTTGGCCCCGCAGGCGTGAGCCATCCCGACAGGGTCCAGCGGGTTCTCGGCGAAGAGCATGCCCAGCTCGAGCTTCGGTTCGAGAGCGTGCAGCTTGGCCAGGCCATGGTGATCAAAGGAGGAGATTTGCACCCGGCTGAGGACGCCTTCTTCTCGGATGAGCTTGACCAGGTCATCTTCAATGCCTGGATAGTGCAGCGAACCGGCTTTCAGTTCGAGGAAGAGCATCAGACTGGCCGGGGTCTGCCGGATCACCTCCAGCAGGGTCGGAACCCGCTCGCCGCTGAATTCCGGGCCCTTCCAGGAACCGGCGTCGCACTGCCGGATCTCGTCCAGCGTCCGATGCATGATCCAGCCGGTGCCGTTGGTGGTGCGCTCCAAGTGATGATCATGGATGACGACGATGTGCCCATCCTTGGTACGGTGGACATCGAACTCGATGCCGTGGGCGCCCAGTTCGACTGCCCGCCGGAACGAAACCAGCGTGTTCTCGGGGTGAGTGCCGGCGGCGCCCCGATGACCGATCCGAAGGACCATGCGATTCCCCTCCCGCCACACAGATGACAGGCATTTCCACACGGAGTGGACGGACTCCTGCCCTTCTTCGTAGGCAACACTTGCATGCGTGAACTAATAGCAGTAAAGTGGTGTACGGACCTGATTGATCATAAACACTGATTAACAAAGGGTGACAGGTGTGGACCTTCGGCTCCTCCGGACCTTCACGGCGGCGGCGCGGCTGCAAAACTTTCACCAGGCAGCTGAGAAATTGTTCCTTGCCCAGCCGACGGTCACGTCGCACATCAGGCAGTTGGAGGAGTCGCTGGGGTATCCCCTGTTTGAGCGCATCGGCAAGCGGGTCCGGCTGACGCCGGCCGGCGAGCGGTTCCTGCCGCACGCCGTCAAGGTGATTGAGACCTACGAGCACGCCTTGCACGATATGACCGCCTGGCGCCAGGGCTATGACACCCGGTTGCACCTGATGGTCTCGCCTGTGGTTGCGACATCGGTTTTGCCCGGCGTGCTCAAGCAGTTCACGCGAAAGCACCCCCGGGTAGAGGTGATGGTGCTGACCGCCGGGTCGCCGGATATCTCCGGGGCTGTGGTGGCGGGCACGGCGCATCTCGGGCTTTCCCGCATGCCGTCGTTCCACCCCGATACGACCTCCTCGGTTCTCTACCGTGACCCGGTAGTGCTGGTGGCCTGCCCATCCTGCCTGGATGAGCAGGGGGTGGCGCCGAACTGGCATGAGCTGGTGGCCACCCAGCTGGTGCTGACCCGCAACCACCCCATGTACTGGGATGACCTGCTGCTGGTACTATCGGAGCGCCAGCCGTGGATGCGCACCCTGGAGGTCGACCGGGTCGACGTGACCAAGGTGATGGTCGGCCAGGGGCTCGGGGTCTCGTTCCTGCCCCGCTCGGCCGTGACCCGGGAGCTGGCGGACGGCAGCCTGATTACCATCGAGGCCACGGACCTGGAGTTGCCGGTGGCCGCCACGTACCTGATCGTGCCGGCCCAGCGCATGCTGTCGCAGCCGGCCCAAGAGTTCGTGAACATGTTACAAGAGGCCTATCCGCCCGGTGCGGTGCAGCTGTCTTGAGACATACTCACCCCGCCTGCGCGGTCGCGATGGTAAAGGCGAGGGCGAAGTACAGCACGAACCGTACACAGGAGCACCGTGCGCAATGAAACAAGGGAACTCCGTGCGCTCTCCCACCGTCACACAGGTGGAAGGCACAGACCGGAGGCGAACCGTATGCGAACCAGCGAGCGTTTCATCTACATTGCCATCATCTGCCTGGTTGTGGCAGGGGCTGTTACCGCGCTCTGGCGGACCAGTACCATGCGCCAGACCGACCAGGCAACTGCCAGTGGCCTCAAGACTGAAGTCACCAGGCTGACCGCTGAGGTCGCCAAGCTGCGACAACAGGCGACAGAACCGGCGCCCCCCACCGAGACACCCGTGCGGCCCGCCGCCGGCCCCTTCTCGATGATGACCGAGTCCGATCTGCGCGATCTCAAACAACTTGGCCTCCCTGACACGGTGCGCAACCTGGCGGATGACCTCATGAAGCGGGGTGACCTCATCCCGATCAAGGGC
>DAHVXO010000327.1 GCA_027356675.1 Symbiobacteriaceae bacterium
GCAACGCAGAGGGCAAACAGGTCTCCTGGGTGCCGGCCTACGGCCCTGAGCAGCGCGGTGGCACCGCCAATTGCTCTGTGGTCTTGAGCGACCGTCCCGTGGCCTGCCCGCTGGTGACGGAGCCCAACGGCTGTATCGTCATGAATTTGCCGTCCCTGGAGAAGTTCGAGGCGGCCGTCCAGCCGGGTGGCATCCTCGTCGTGAACACCTCGCTGTGCGACCGGCCGACCACCCGGACCGATGTGGTCGTCATCCCCATCGCAGCGACAGAGATCGCCGTCGAGTTGGGTAGCGTAAAGTTCGCCAACATGGTCGCGCTGGGAGCGCTCCTGGGCGCGCTGCCGCTCGTTGAGATCGAAACGGTGCTCAAGGCGATGATCAAGGTCATGGGAAAGGACAAGGAACGCTTCGTGCCGGTCAATCGTCAGGCCCTGATAAAGGGTATGGATGTGTCGAGAGCGGTCGTGGAGGCGCAAGTTGCGTTGTAGACGAGAAGTAGCGGCAATAAATACAGCAGCTTCTTAAAAGTAAGAAACTACTGTATTTTCTATTGTAATCTGACCACGAAGGATGATGGCGATGCCAGAGGAAAATGCTACGCCCAGCCTACTGCTCGAGGTATCTGAGGGGATCGCCACCATCACGGTCAACCGCCCGTGGGTGCGCAACGCCTTCACGGTAGAGATGTGGCAGGAACTGCACGCCGTGACGGATCGCATCCGCAGCAACGGCGACGTGCGAGTCGTCGTGCTGCAGGGCGCGGGAGACGAAGCGTTCACGTCCGGGTCGGACATTCGGGAATTTGCCGCCATGAGCGTCGAGCAGGTGGATGCCGGCTTTCAGGTGATGGAGGATGCCATCACCTCGGTCGAGACCCTGCCGATCCCGACCATCGCCTGTCTCAACGGCTTTGCCCTGGGAGGCGGGATGGAACTCGCTCTATCGACTGATATCCGCATCGCATCTGAGCGCGCGACGCTGGGCATGCCGATCGCCCGGCTGGGCATCATGATCAGCCCCAAGTTTGCCAAGCGGATCGTGGACCTGGTGGGGCCGAGCCGGGCCAAGGACCTGCTGTACACCGGGCGGTTCGTGGGTGCCAATGAGGCGCAGAACATGGGCCTCGTGAACTACTTCGTGCTCTCGCATGAACTGAAGCGGACCACGCGGGAGATCGCACGACGCATCGCCGGGTTCTCCGGGTCGTCGGTGCGGGTGGCCAAGCAGGCCGTGGGCATGTGCCTGCCGCTCTCCGAGGCGACAGGAGCCGAGGGGCCCTACTTCATCGACCGCGAGGACTTCCCTGAGGGTGTGAGCGCCTTTCTGGAGAAGCGGTCACCCAACTTCAAGCGGGGGTAATCGCGAATGTTGTCATGGCGGGCCACTGGACATCTCCAGTGGCCTGCTTTCATTTTGGCTGCCAGCACAGCACCTAATAAAAGGAAGGGGAACAGGTCTCACGAAGTACCAGATATTGGTACGAGAGGGGGAGTCCGCTTGCACGGGACACGGATGATCGTCTCCGAGTGCGGCGACGCGCGGAGCGCGAGCCAGGTCATGGAACACCTCGCTGAGTGTGGCGCCCACATCATGCACACCTTCCAGTTGATCTCGGGTGTCGCGGCCGGCCTGTCCCCGGATGCCGTCCGGAAGTTTTTTGCACGCTATCCGGACGCCAAAGTCATGGCGGACCGCCGCCGCCAAATTCCGCCCCGGCCGTTTGGTCCGGACGAGCTAGCTGAGGCAACCGGACCGGGGCCCGGTGTGAGCCCCCGCACCAGCCCGGCGGATCCCGAGGTTTCACCACTGGCCCTCTCGTTGATCAAGGCGAATGACGTGCACGCTCGAGGCATCGATGGGTCCGGGGTTAGAGTCTGTGTGATCGACTCCGGGGTGGACTTCAACCATCCAGATCTCATGGGGGTCGCTATTTCCGGGCCGGATGGCCAGCCTCTGGCGGCGGATTTTACGGAGACCGACCTCACCGATACGATCGGGCACGGCACGGCGGTGGCAGGCTGCATCGCCGCCCAGGCCCGGCAGGTCTTCACGATCTACGACGAGCAGAGCAAGGCGCCCATTGCTTACACCCGCATCAAGGGCGTGGCGACGGGGGCGCGGCTCATGAGCGCCAAAGTCTTCGACGCCCGCGTCTCTAGCGGCTACGACAGCTCGATCATCGCCGCTCTCGAGTGGGCTGCGGCCAACGGCGCCCAAATCATCAACATGAGCCTGGGCGGGGTCAGCCTGCCCAATGACGGCACGGACCCCCTGGCCGCTGCTGTGACTGCCCTGCGGGACCGAGGCATCCTCGTGGTGGTGGCGGCCGGCAACTCCGGCGGCGGGCTCGGCACGTTGGAGAGCCCGGGGTGCTCACCCGGGGCGCTGACCGTGGGCGCCAGCACCATGTATCGGAGTTTTGCCGAGTTGGGCTTCCTGGCCGAGCCCGATAAGTGGACCGCCGACCAACTGGCATCCTTCTCCAGCCAGGGCCCGGCGGCGGACGGGCGGGTCAAGCCCGATATCCTTGCGCCGGGCGCCTTCGACTGGGGGCTGGCCCCCACCACGGCATCGGAGGAGGGGCAGGGCTACCAGCTCTTCGGCGGGACCAGCCAGGCCGCACCGCTGATGACCGGGGCGGCCGCGCTGATCTACCAGGCGTTCCAGAAGCACAATAGCCGGTATCCCACGCCCGCCGAGGCGGCTGCCCTGATAAAGGCCACCGCCGACGATCTCGGGCTCCCGGCCCACATGCAGGGGCCGGGGCGGGTCAACTGCCTGCGGGCGGTCCAGGCGGTCCACGGCGAGACCGGATACGTCACGGTGGAGGGCCCGGTGCCGGTCAGCGTGACCGCGGGGCAGCAGGGGTCGTGGGAGTTGGTCCTGACCAACGCCGGTGGGGCTGAGGCTACGGTTCCGCTCCAGGCCATGACCCTGGAGGAGGCACGGGACCTCAGCCAGACCTTTACCGGAGAGATTGCACCCGACCAATCGCCGGAGCACCTGCACTTTGACGTCCCGGCAGGTGTCGATGCGCTTCATCTGTCCTTGGGCTGGTCGACTGAGGATCATAGCCCCCGCTCCCCGCGCCTGATGCTGGCGGTCTACGACCCAGATGGCCGGTTCATCAACTACCAGCGGCCCAACGGGTCCGGCGATGTTGAGCTGGGTAAGAACGTGGATACCTGGGTGGCCCGCCCAGCCTCCGGCAAGTGGAAGGCCCGAGTAGTGCTTCGCCTTGGGGTCAGGGACACCCGCCAGCCGTTCACTCTCAGCATTCGGGCGTACCAGCGCAAGGTGTGGGATTGGGCGGAGGCTGCGCCCGCACCGCTTACCCTTGCACCCGGCGTGACCGCCCGCGTGACCATCCCCGTGCGGGTGCCGGGTACCACCACTGCCGGCACGTACACGGGCCAGTTGCTGGTGGGGTCTGCAGTCGTGCCGGCCGCCGTAGTGGTCCCGGTCTCGCTCGAGCAGGGAAAATCAACCTTCGCCGGCGCCTTTGAGCACGGCTATCAGGGCTCCTGGGGCAATGGCGACTGGCACTATCACGACCTGCCGGTCCCGGCGGGCACCCACTCACTCGTGACCTCGATTCAGTGGCCGGACGTCGACAACTCCCTGGAGTTTTACCTGATTGACCCCAGCGGCAACGCCGTGATGAGCCGCTCCAACAGCGATGACATTTTGGCCGATGGGGACAGCAACGTACAGGGGGGTCAGATGATTTTGGCCGGGCCTGAGCCCGGCACCTGGCGGCTGGCGCTCCACTCCTTCGCCTTCTGCGGGCGCGGCTCGCCCGAGCCGTACGCCGGACTGGTGGCGGTGGGCGGCGATCTGGTTTCGCCCCACGCAGTCGAGGCGCGGGTGACGCCCGGCGAGCGGGCGGCCCTGGCCCTCCTGGTGCGCAACCCGGGGCGCATGCCGCTCACCGTGGCGGCACTAGTGCAGGCCGAAGCGACGCGCCTGCTCTGGCAGAACATCACTGAGCAGATCGCGTCCGGGGTCACCACGGAGGGTCATCTACAGGGTCAGGGTCCCCAGGTCGTGGGCACGCTGAAGGTTCCGTTCGGCGCCCGGCAAATTGGGGTGAGCCTGACCTGGGATCGTCCAGATGTGGAAGTCTCGCTCAGCCTGTTCGACCCCGTAGCCCAGAACGACCGCATTACGGCCTCGGCCCAGGGCGGGCAGGTGATGGTGATGGAGAGCAACCCCGTGCACGGGCAGTGGACGGCAGTCGCCGGCATCGTTTCTCCCACCGCGGCGCCGGAAACCCTGCACCTCAAGGGCGCAACCTTTGTGGTCGCCCCCCAGGAGATCGAGGAGGCCACCGCGGAACCGGTCACCATCCAGCCGGGAGCCACAGCCATCGTGCCGCTGAGCATCCGCATGCCCGAGATCGCAAGGGCGCTGGCGGGCCGGATTATCGTCACCACCACCGGCGGGGACTGCCTGGGGGCGGTCAGCTTCCGCCTGGTAGCTGATGTCCCGACGTCTCCGCACTGACGGGCGGTCTGACAAAAGCCGGGGGCTCTCCCACGAGTGCCCCCGGTTAACCCGGCCGGGGGCCTTGCCCTACCCCGCAAGTCCGCGCAGATGGTCGGACAGCATGGCCACGAACTCGGAGTTCGTGGGTTTGCCTCGGCTGTGGTGGATGGTCGCGCCGAAGAGGCGGTGCAGGTCGGTGATATCGGCCCGGTTCCACGCGACCTCGATGGCATGGCGAATAGACCGTTCGACCCGGGATGGCTCCGTGTCGTGCAGGCGGGCGACGGCGGGGTAGAGTTCCTTGGTCATGCCGCACATGTCACCACCGTTGCTCATGAGGTACTGCAAGGCGTCCTTCAAGTACCGGTAACCAAGCAGGTGCGCGGGAACGCCCGTACGCCGCAGCAGGTCGGCGACTGTCCGGGTCGCGGAAGTGCGGGGCAGGTATCCCACGGGGAGACCGAGAGACCTCCCTGCCACCAGGGCAGCCCGCTCGGCGATGAGCTCCGGACTGGACGGGCGGAGGAGGCAGTAGGTAGCCCCGTGTTGGTAATATAACTGGACCATTTGGTCTGAGGCGCAGGACATGAGCACCAGGACTGCTGGGCGGTGCTCTGGCTCCAGGCGGGTCAAAACACCCAGCCCGTCCAGGTACGGGAGCACGTCATCCAGGACGAGGAGGTCTGGGTGCAGACCCCGCGCCAGTTCCAGGGTCTCGACCCCATTGCGCGCCTCACCGAGTACGACAAACTCCGGCAGGCTGTCGAAGTGGTCCACCAGTGATCGCCGGCTGTTGGGATTGTCGTCGGCAATCAGCAGCGAAGTGCGCTGTTCAAACAAGCCAGGTCCCCCCTTGTGGTTCGTGCGGGTCCCCGCGGACTCCCACAATCCCCGTTTTCGCTCACAGGGGAAATCCTAACTTTACATTTGAAATACCTGCCAAGAAAGTGGGTATCTGTCGGAAAAAATCATTCATCGTCCTCCGTGCGGCTCTTCGCCGGTTCGCCCAGCGCGGGCGTCCATTCAAAGATATTCGAGTCCTCGCGCGACGATCGCCGCGGGTTGCGCGAAAAGCCCATCCGCTCCCAAAACTTCTCCGCCCGCCGGTATGTGTCCAGGGTGGACATGGGCCGGCGCAACTTCTGCACCTCAGCGACCAGGATCGCCCCGTACTTCTTGCCCTGCTGCTCCGGGTGGACCTCGAAGGATTCAATCTCAAACTCGACGGGCGGGCGCGGCGAGCGCGGGTCATAGCCATCCATTCCGGGGAGGAAGGACTCGCGCAGGACCCGCGCCAGGGCCACGGTATTGCGCCCTTCCCGCAGTTCCAGATAGGTTGCGCCCGTATCGGTCATGATGTCTTCGATGATGAGGGACTCCCAGTCAATGCGGCAATCCTCCGCAAAGTAGACGAGGCGTTTCATGATGCGAACGGATGGCCGGAGCCATTCCAGCACCAATCCACCCGGGAACTCCCGCCGGCCCAGGGGCGGCATGGGTTGGCTGTCCTCTTCATCCGCGCGCATCTGGTAGAGCTCGTTGGCGTCGTGGAACCAGAGGTTGTCCAGTACCGGGTCCTCGTCGCCCTCCCACCAGGCGGCGGCCCAGGGGAACCCCATGCGCCCGGCCTGCTGGCAGATGGTCCAGACCGCCGTGAAGCGGTGGTAGTCGACGGCCGCCCGCACGGCATCCAGGGCCACCAGCCGCTCGGTGATGTGCCACGTGGTCTCCAGAACCAGGCGGTCCCGGGTGCCAAAGGTGTGCCAGCGGATGTGGCGGGCGATTTCTGCCCCGTCCAACCCGAAGACCGGGGTGACGGTCGTCACCACCTGCGCCTGGGTCAGGTCGGCGAACAGGGCGGCCGTCTCTTCGGCTACACGCTCCAGGTCAAGGGTGGGCGTCAAGTCGGTCTCGAGTTGGCGGAAGACCAGGGTAAGCATGGGAACCCTCCCGAAGGTCTGCTAGGGGGATTGCTTCGAGAGATGCATCCCCCGCCCCTGCCGTTCAGCAAAGGCTGACCCGGTACTCCCGCAACCAGGTGTCGATCTGTCCCAGGTAGGCGAAGAGCTGGGGCCGGCCCATCAACTGTCCGAACCACGGCATTCCCGTGGCATCCCCGTCCTCCAGCGCCAGCGCACGCACCGCTTGCGCGTCCACCACCTGGTGCAGCGGGGCGGTCGGGTCTGCGAGAATCTCCAGCGTCCAATCCCGCACGGCCTGATAGTAAGCCGGGTTGTGGGTCTTGGGGTATGGGCTCTTGCGCCGGTAAAGCACATCGTCCGGGAGCCACCCCCGCATCGCTCGCCGTAGGATGCCCTTCTCACGGTCATCGCAAGTCTTCATGGCCCAGGGGATGTTCCAGACGTACTCCACCAATCTGTGGTCGCAGAAGGGGACACGGGCTTCCAGCCCGGAGGCCATGCTCATGCGGTCCTTGCGGTCCAGCAGGGTCGCCATGAACCAGGTCATGTTGAGGTAGAACATCTCCCGCCGCCGCACTGCGAGCGGGTCCTCTCCGTCCAATTGCGGCATTTCCGACAGGGTTTCTCGGTACCGTTGTGCAATATACTCTTCAGGCGGAATGCGGCGGGCGAGGTTCAGGTCCGGCGACAGCAAGCCTGCCCGCTCCCGCACCATGCGCACCCAGGGGAAGGTCCCGCCGGTGAGGGCGGCTTCGTTATGGAACCAGGGGTAGCCGCCGAAGACCTCATCGGCGCACTCGCCGGAGAGGACCACCGTCACCGCCTGCTTGATTTCCCGACAGAATAGGTACAGCGATGCGTCCACATCGGCCATCCCGGGCAGGTCACGTGCGAGAACGGCCGTCTTCAATGCTCCGACGAGTTCCGGCGTATCCACGGTGATGATGTGATGCCGGGTGCCCAGGTGCTCCGAGACGCGCCGGGCCCATGGGGCATCGGCGTTGGGCTGAAAGGCACTGGTCTTGAAGAAGCGATCATTGTCGACATAATCGATGGACCAGGTATGGAGCGGGCCGCGGCCCTCTTGTGCAAACGCCTGGGCCGCGACAGCAGTGATCACGCTGGAATCCAAGCCGCCCGAGAGCAGTGTGGCGATCGGCACATCTGACACCAACTGCCGGTCAATCGCGTCGGTGACCAGCTCCCGCACTCGCTCAGCGGTCGTAGGGAGGTCGTCGGTGTGACGTGCGCTGCGCAGGGTCCAATAGCGTGCCATGCGGCTGCCGCTGCGGTCGAGGGTCAGCGAGTGACCGGGCTTCAGTTCCGCGACCCCGCGGAAGACCCCGTGCCCCGGCGTCCGGGAGGGACCCAGGTAGAGAATCTCCGCCAGGCCCTCGGCGTCGAGTTCAGGGCGGACCAACGGATTCGCCAGCAGGGCCTTCAGCTCCGAGCCGAACAGGAAAGCACTGCCGCGCTGGGCGTAGAACAGCGGCTTGACGCCCATGCGGTCCCGGGCCATGAACAGCTTCTGCTCCCGCTCATCCCAGATGCCGAAGGCGAAGATGCCGTTGAGGCGCAGGGCGCAGGAGGGTCCCCATTCGACGTATGCTGCCAGGAGGACCTCGGTATCCGAATGACCACGGAACTTGTGCCCCAGCGCTTCTAGCTCTGCGCGCAGCTCCGGGGTGTTGTACAGCTCACCGTTATAGACCATGACATAGGTGCGGTCGCCGGCCTGACGCAGCATCGGTTGGGCCCCGCCCTCGGGGTCCACGACCACCAACCGCCTGTGCCCCAAGGCGGCGGTCGGCGACACCCAATAGCCGTGGGCGTCCGGTCCCCGGCGGGTCAGGGCTGCCGTCATGGCCTCCAGGGTGGGGCGGCGGCGGGTCAGGTCGGCCTCCCAATCGATCCATCCAGTGATCCCGCACATCGGTATCATCCCTCCGGATGCTCCATGGTACTCGGAGCCCTTCCGGAGGTGCCTGTCCCAGCACCGTGCGCAGGCCCCATACCGACCGTCACAGGAAAGCGAGTTGGTTCTCTTGACCATGGTCCTTCCACAAACCTGGAATTTGGAAGCGTTCTTCGATGGTGGCAGCGATTCGCCCGCCCTGGCTGCTAGCCTCGAGGCACTCGAGCGCGACTTCACGGACCTGACGCGCCAGGTCGGGGGGCTGACCACCCCGGACAGCCCCGCTGCGATCGATCGTTGGTGCGAGGCGTTGGATCGGCTGCAAGGGCTGGGCAAGCAGTTGGGCCAGGCCGGGTCCTTCGTCTATTGCCTGACGGCCCAGAATGTGCGGGATGAACCGGCCAAGCTGCTGTTTGGCCGCGTGATGCAGATTGATGCGATCCTGGAGGCGGCGGGCAACGACCTGGACGCCAAGGTGCTCGCTGTACCGGCCGATGACTGGAAGGCCCTCCTGGCTGACCCGCGGATCCAGCCCATCGCTTTTCCGCTGAACGAGCGCCGGGTGCGGGCGAAGGACCGGATGGATCCGTCCCGTGAAACCCTGGCCACCGACCTGGCGGTCGATGGGTATCACGGTTGGGGGATGCTGTGGGATACGATCGCGGGGCGAATCACCATCCCGTTTGAAAAGGATGGCAAGACGGAGCAGCTCTTCGTAGGTCAGGCTGCAAATAAGTTCTCGGAGCCTGACCGCACGGTACGGGCACAGCTCTTTGCCAATTGGGAAGCCGCCTGGGGCAAGGAGTCTGAGCTGATCGCCGCGACGCTCAACCACGTGAGCGGGTTCCGGCTCAATCTCTACCGCCAGCGGGGCTGGGAGTCGGTGCTCAAGGAGCCCCTGGAGAACAACCGCATGAGCGAGGCCACGCTTTGGGCGATGTGGGATGCGGTCTCCGCGGCTAAGGGGAAGCTGCTTGAATATCTGAAGCGGCGGGCAAAGCTACTGGGCTGTGAAGGCATCAACTGGTATGATCTTGATGCGCCCCTGACCAGGGCGACCCACAAGGTCTCCTATGATGAAGCGGCCGGGTTCATCATCGATCAGTTTGGGCGTTTCAGCCCGCGCATGGCGCGGTTCGCCCAGAACGCCTTTGCCAAGGCGTGGATCGAAGCCGAGGACCGGCCCGGCAAGATGCCCGGCGGCTTTTGCACCGACTTCCCGCAACACGGGGAGAGCCGCATCTTCATGACCTTTGGCGGGGAGCCCTCCAGCGTTTCGACCCTGGCCCACGAGCTGGGTCATGGCTACCACACAGACGTCATGACCGACCTGCCGCCGTTGACCCAGCGGTATGCCATGAATGTGGCGGAGACGGCGTCCACCTTTGCCGAACTCATCACCGTGAACGCCGCGGTTGCGCAGGCCCCCGGCATGGAGGAGAAGCTCGCCCTCTTGGACGAGAAGCTGGGCAACGCCGTGCGGTATCTGATGAACATCCACTCCCGGTTCTTGTTCGAGACCGCATTTTACGATGCCCGTAGGAAGGGACCCTTGAGTATCGACCAGTTGAACGAGCTGATGCTGAAGGCGCAGAAGGAAGGGTACCAGAACGGTTTGGGAGTGTACCATCCGCTCTTCTGGGCGTCCAAGGGCCACTTCTATAGCACTGGGGCGCCGTTCTACAACTTTCCCTATACGTTCGGTTTCCTCTTCAGCGCCGGGATCTACGCCCGTGCGATGGAGGAGGGGCCCCGCTTCGAGCAGCGTTACGTCGACCTGCTGCGGGACACCGGTCGGGCCACGGTTGAAGACCTGGCGGCCCGCCATCTGGGGGCGGATCTGACCCGCCCGGACTTCTGGCTGACCGGGGTCCATCTGTTCATGCGCGACGCCGACGAGTTCCTGCGGTTGACAGCGGATCGCTAAAGGGTACGCGGCAAAGCAGCCACCCCCGGCCGGGGGTGGCTGCACGGTTGCCCGGCCCCACTGGATCTGGTATCGTGGAACAGAGACGGGGAGGGATCCCGGTTGGAAGTCATCGCCTTTGTGGGGCCGGCGGGGAGCGGTAAGAGCCACCGGGCCGGCATCATTGCGCATCAACAGGAGTGCGAGTTGATCATCGACGACGGGCTCCTGATTCGCGACGGCAAGATCATCGCCGGGACGAGCGCGAAGCGCGAGGACAACAAGATGGCCGCGGTGCGCCGGGCCATCTTCCATGAGAAGGATCACCGGGACGAGGTACGCACGGCGCTCTGGGGCAGCAAGCTCAAGAAGGTACTGATCCTGGGGACATCGGATGACATGATCGTCCGCATTTGCGATGCCTTGGATCTACCGCACCCGGATCAGACGGTCCGGATCGAGGAGATTGCCTCCCCGGCACAAATCCGGCTGGCGCGCCGAAAGCGCCGGCAGGAAGGCAAACACGTCATTCCGGCGCCTACGTTCGAGGTGAAGAAGACGTTCTCAGGCTACATGGTGGATCCGCTGCGGTTCTTTATGAAGCGGGACTCGGATCCGGAAGCCGTTGCGATGGAGAAGTCGGTGGTCCGGCCCACGTTCAGCTCGCTGGGGCGGTTCTTCATCGCCGACACCGTGGTGGCGGCCATCGCGACCCGGGCGGCCGAGCAGGTGGATGGCGTTGGGCGGGTCGGCAAGGTTGTGGTGGAGAGCCGCCGGGACGGGGTCTTGCTCGACGTGGAGATCATCCTGCGATACGGGCATCCGGTCTGGGAGGCGCTGCAGGAGGCTCAGCGCTCCGTGGCCCGGCAGATTGAGCACATGACGGCCTTGAATGTTTTGGAGGTCAATCTGGAAGCTCGTCGGTTGATGGTGGAATAAGGAACCCCCGCACTTTTCTCCGTGAAGGTCGCGGGGGTTTGCGCGTCTGAACTCTACTCGGCCGGGGCCTTGGGACCTGGGCGCCGGCCCGGCGCGGTCTTGCGCCCGGGGGCGGGGGCGCCCTGTGCGTCGGGTGGCGCTGGCCAGACCCGGCCGAGGACGGAGAGCAGTTGCGTCAGGTTACCCCTGAAGCTGATGCTGCCTTCGCTTTCCCCCGGCAGCCCGGAGATGCAGTTTGCGCTAAGCCGGACTTCCATGCCGTCGAGGTTTCCCTCTGCGCTGACGCGGCTCTCCAGGAGATTGACTGCGCGCTCGGCCACTTTCATGCGGCGACGGCGGCAGGCGTCCAGCAGGTCCGCCTTTCCTTCGATCAACTGCATCCTCCTTCACGTCGGTTGCCGTGCATGGCATTAGGATGTCATTATAGCCCGACATTGCTGCAGTCACCAGCGATCGCGTTACCGGAACCTGTTGGCATTTGCTGTACGCGCAGCCCTCTCGCCCGCTGGGGCGTCAGCGCTTTTTTAGCGCGGTAGGAGGGCACACTGGGGGCGGAGGTGCGTGCGATGTGGCACCGACGCATCGTTTTCGTGGTGATGTTGTGCGCGGTGGCGAGTTTGGCAGCCTGCGGTGGCCGGCCTAGCGGCCTCTCGGTGGCCGGGTCTACGTCCGCCCAGCCACTGACGGAGGTGCTGGCAGAGGCATATGTCGCGGCGGGTGGAGAGCGCGTGCGTGTCCAGGGCGGCGGGTCCACCGCCGGCGTTCACGCCGTGCTTGCCGGCGTGGCGGACCTCGCCGCTGTCTCCCGTACTCTTTCGGCGGAGGAGACAAGGCAGGGGTTGAAGGCGCATATCATCGCGTACGACGTCTTGACGATCATCGTGCATCCGGCGAACCCGGTCTCGCCGCTCACCACGCGCCAAGTGCGCGCAATCTTCGCCGGTGAAATCCGGGACTGGGCAGGTGTGGGGAGCCGGGGTGGGCGGATCCATGTGATCAGCCGGGAGGCCGGGTCGGGATCGCGGGAAGCATTTCGTGAAGCGGTCGGCAGCATCACCCCCTCCGCCCTGGTCCAGGGGAGTGCGGGGGCGATCCGGGCCGCGGTGGCGCAGGACCCGCAGGCGATCGGGTACGTGAGCCTCGGGGCCGCTCACGCCGGCGGGGTGCGGTCGGTGGCGGTTGACGGGCGCACCCCGGGGGGCGCCGGGTACCGGCTGGTCCGGCCGATTGCCCTCGTAGCCCTGGGGCAGCCGAAGTCAGGCGCAGTCGGGTTCGTTCGCTTTGCGCTGAGCACGGCGGGCCAGCGGTTGGTGGCAAGCGAGGGGTTGGTGCCAGTGCATGCGGGCCTTGCGCGGTAGAATCATGTGGGACCGGTGGGTTCAGGGCGCTCTGCTGTTGTGTGCGCTGACCGCTGCCACCGCAGTGATTCTGATCGCGTTTTTCGTGGCGATGGAGGGCAGCCAGGCTTTGCGGGACGTGTTGGGCGCAATCTGGGATCCCGAGGCAGGGCAGTATGGGATGCTGCCGCTATTGTGGGGCTCGCTGGCTGTAACGGCAGGGGCGCTGGCACTGGCGGGGCCACTGGGGCTGGGGATGGCCCTGTTCCTCACTGAGGTGACACCGGTGCCCGTCGCAGCGCTCGTACGGCCCCTGCTTCAGTCCCTGGCCGGGATTCCTAGCGTGGTCTACGGGTTCGTGGGACTCAGCCTGGTGGTCCCGGCGATCCGGTGCGGGCTGGGGGGGCCCGGGTTCAGCGTCCTCGCCGGGGCTGTGGTGCTGGGGGTCATGGTGCTCCCTACCATCGCTGCCGTGGCTGAGAATGCACTGCGTGCACTGCCCGGGACCTACCGGGAGGGCGCCGCAGCGCTGGGCGCGACGCCATGGCAGACTGTGCAGCGGGTCCTGCTGCCCGCCGCCCGCCGGGGGGTGGCCACGGCGGTCGTCCTGGGGTTGGGGCGGGCGCTGGGAGAGACCATGGCCGTTGTGCTGGTCACGGGTAACGTGGCAGCGGCGCCGCACAGCCTCTTGGATCCGGTGCGCACCCTGACCGCCAACATCGCATTGGAGATGGGTTACGCCACCGGGCTGCACCGGTCGGCGCTGTTCGCAACGGGGACCCTGCTGCTCGCGGCGGTCCTGACGGTCGATGCCGTGGCCCGCCGGATCGGGCGCTAGGCGCTGTGCGGTGTGGACGGGCCAACTGGGTGGGGAGATGAACGCATGGGTCGGGACTGGTGCGGCGGATCATGAAGGCCATACTGAGCGGCCTGGCCCTTGTCGTGATGGGAATGCTGGCAGGGCTGCTGGGACTGCTCTTCGTCAGGGGCGCCGGAAGCCTGTCCGTGGGGTTCTTGTTGGATATGCCAAGCCGGGCGGGGCGGGAGGGTGGCATCCTGCCCGTGCTGCTCTCTACGGGACTCCTGGCGGGGCTGGCCCTGGCCGTGGCGACGCCTGTCGGTGTCGCCACGGCCACGTATCTGCAGGAGTACGCCCGTCCGGGACCGCTGGTCGACCTGATGCGAACCCTGACTGGCGCTCTCGCCGGCGTGCCCAGCATCGTCTTCGGGCTGTTTGGCTTCAGCCTCTTCGTGATCCGGCTCGGCTGGGGCTGGTCCCTTGCCTCCGGCGGGGCCACGCTTGCCCTCATGCTCCTGCCCACGCTCATCCGTACGACGGAGGAGGCACTGGCGGGGGTGCCCTCCGACCTGCGTGAGGGCGCGGCTGCCCTGGGTGCCGCGCGCTGGGAAGCCATGTTGCGCGTCATTCTCCCCGCAGCAGCGCCGGGCATCCTGGCCGGGGCCATCCTGGCCCTGGGGCGAGCCCTGGGCGAGACGGCGGCCGTCCTCCTGACCGCCGGGAGCGATCCCAGCCTGCCCCGCTCCTTGGGGGACCCCGGGCGGTCGCTCGCCATCCATCTCTATTTGCTGGTCACGGAGGGGCAGGCTGACGGGCGCGCCTACGCGACCGCCCTGGTGTTGGTCGGGGGCGTGCTCATCGTCAACTTGGCTGCCAACCTGACCATGGAAAGGTGGCGACAAGGCCGGTGAAGCTAGAGTCCCGGGACCTGCACGTATCGTACGGCACCACTGCTGTGCTACAGGGTGTTAGCCTTGGCCTACCCGACCGGGCGATCACGGCCCTGATCGGACCGTCCGGCTGTGGCAAATCGACCTTTCTCAGAGCACTGAACCGCATGCACGACCTGACACTGGGCGCCCGGGTCAGCGGGCGAGTCCTGCTGAACGGTCGCGACACCCGCCAGCTCCCGCCCGAAGAACTGCGCCGCCGCGTCGGCATGGTTTTTCAGCGGCCTAACCCGTTCCCGTCCTCCATTTACGCCAACGTGGCCTTCGGTCCATCGTTGGCGGGCATGCGGGGCCACGACCTGGACCGAGTTGTCGCAACAAGTCTTGAGCGGGCAGGCCTATGGGGCGAGGTCAAGCACCGCCTGGGCGCCGCCGCCCAAGGGCTCTCAGGCGGCCAGCAGCAGCGGCTCTGCATCGCCCGTGCGCTTGCGTGTGGACCCGACGTCTTGCTCCTGGACGAACCCACATCCGCCCTGGACGCCGCCGCCACGCGAGCCGTGGAGCGGCTCATGCTGGACTTGCGAGGCGATATGGCCCTGGTGCTGGTCACTCACAGCCTGGACCAGGCCGAAAGGGTGGCGGATCGCATCGCCGTATTTCAGTCCGGACGCGTCATCCAAGTCGGTAGCGCAGCCGAGATACTTATTCCCTATCGGAATGTCAACCAAATGTAAGAAGCATGTCAACATATCTGACATGACGTTGACAATGCCCTGCGTCGAGTCGTATAGTGTCACCAAGTGAGGTTCATGTAAACAAAGCTGACATCACCGCCCGTACGACCGGCCCGTACGACCGGCCCGTGCGAGATGGCCACCGAAGGAGGCACCGCCATGAAGGAGGATGTGGGCACCACTCCCGTTTATTCCATGGGGGTTGCCGAGCGTCTGACCGGGCTCACGGGGCGGCAAATCCGCTACTGGGAGCAGAACGGCCTACTGGCCCCGTCCCGGACCAAGGGTCGCCAGCGGATGTACTCCGAGTCCGACATCCTCAAGCTCAAAGAGATCAGACGGCTCATGGCAGATGGAATGACCCTGGATCGAGTCAAGGCTTACTACGAGTCCCGCGAGGCCAAACGGCTTCGCACAGCCAGCGAAAGCGCAGCCTCTCGCATGACGGAACGCATTCCCCGGGTGACATCCTCGCTCTATGGTGGGAGCAACCGAGCCGAACTGGAACGGTTCTTTGATCGCAAAGGCAAATAGGCATTAGATGAGAGGAGATTGACTATGACCGCTCAGGACGTGCTTCAGCTCATCAAAGATAAGGGGATTCAATACGTCGACTTCAAGCTGGTCGATGTCCCCGGTTCCTGGCAGCATATCTCGGTCCCGGCTGACGAGGTCGACGAGTCCACTTTCATCCGTGGCGTAGCGTTCGACGGCTCCAGCGTTCGTGGCTTCAGGAGCATTGAGGAATCTGACATGGTCATGCTGCCGGACCCGTCCACGGCTGTGATCGACGCCTTCACCGTCGAGCCCACCCTCAGCATCGTGTGCGACATCTACCTGCCGGGGTGCAAGGAGCGGTACGACCGGGATCCCCGGTACGTCGCCCTAAAGGCGGAACAATATTTGAAGGACTCCGGCCTGGCCGATCTCTCCTTCTGGGGCCCCGAACTGGAGTTCTTCATCTTCGATGAAGCCCGGTTCAAGCTGACCACCAACGAGGCCTCCTATCTGGTGGACTCCAACGAGGCCATCTGGAACTCCGATAAGCCCAAGTCCTCGGGCTACAACGTCAAGTATAAGCAGGGCTACTTCCCAGTCGCTCCCACGGACACGCAGCAAGACATCCGCTCGGAGATGTGCACCGAACTGTCGAAGGCCGGCATCAAGGTTGAGCGGCACCACCACGAGGTGGCCACCGCCGGTCAGGGCGAGATCAACTTCGCCTCCAATTCCCTGACCAAGACCGCTGACGCCGTCCTGCTCTACAAGTATATCCTTCGCAACGTGGCCCGCCGGCATGGCAAGACCGTGACCTTCATGCCCAAGCCGCTCTTCGGCGATAACGGCAGCGGCATGCACGTTCACCAGTCCCTCGTCAAGGGCGGCACGAACCTGTTCTGGGAGGAAGGCAGCTACGGGAACATCAGCCAGACGGCGCTGTACTACATCGGTGGCATCCTCAAGCATGCACCGACCCTGCTGGCCCTGACCAACCCCAGCACCAATTCCTTCAAGCGCCTGGTGCCTGGCTACGAGGCGCCGGTCAACCTGGTCTTCGCCAAGGGCAACCGCTCGGCGGCCGTCCGCATCCCCATCTCCATCGCTGTGCCGAAGGCGGCCCGCATCGAGTTCCGGACGCCGGACTGCACCGCCAACCCGTATCTGGCCTTCGCCGCCATGCTGATGGCCGGCCTCGATGGCATCAAGAACAAGATCGACCCGATCGCCCTGGGTTACGGGCCGATGGACAAGAACATCTACAAGCTGTCGGCCGAAGAGAAGGCCAAGATCCGGAACGTGCCGGGCTCGCTCGGCGAGGCGCTCGATTTCCTGGCGAAGGACCATGATTGGCTAACCGCCGGCGGCGTCTTCACCGAAGACCTGATCGAGACCTTCGTTGGCCTCAAGCGGGAAGAGGACGATTATGTCCGGCTCCGCCCGACCCCAGCCGAGTTCTTCCAGTACTTCGACGCCTAAGCACAGAGATGCACACCAGGCCCCCTGCACTATCGCAGGGGGCCTTTTCCTGATACCAGTACGCTCCGCACATTGTTGGCAAGGAAACCGGGCCACTCAGGGCGAATATACTTTTGCTAGCGTGACTCTTTTTGGGTTACGGTATGGGATGGGTGTGGACGCGATCGCAGAAGGAGGTGACGGGCTTGCGGCTCGGCTTCGGCCTGCAAATGCAGCAGATGCAACGGCTGATTATGACGCCGGAATTGCGCCAGGCGATTGCCGTCCTGCAGTTGCCCGTGACGGAGTTGGATGAGTTTATTGAAGGCGAACTGCTGGAGAATCCCTGTCTGGAGGCAGAGCCGAAGGACGAGACCGAGGAGTTCGCCCGCGCCAAGCGCACGCGCGAACTTGTGGAGTACCTGGGGTCGGATGAGAGTGGCGGCGGCACCGCCCCGGGGACCGACGAGGAGCCCACGTTCGAGTCTTTCACCGCTACCGTCCCAACGCTGCAGGAGCACCTGACCGCCCAGTTGTATGTGGCGGGCCTCGATTCGCAGGGTTGCCGGACCGGTGAATTCCTCATAGGCAGCCTGGATGACCACGGATACCTGACCATGCCGACCGCCGAAGTGGCTGAACGGCTGGGGATACCCGAAGAGCAGGTGCTTGCGGTTTTGCTGGTGATTCAAGGCTTCGACCCCTCCGGTGTGGGGGCCCGGTCACTCAAGGAGTGCCTGCAGTTGCAGTGGGAGACGCTGGGCGACACGAACCCCGTCGTGCCGCACGTGATTGAGCACCACCTGGATGATCTGGCGGATGGCAAGATCCTCCGCATGGCTGAGGTGCTGGGCGTTACGCCGTTCGAGGTTCAACAGGCGGCCGACCTGATCCGGACCCTGGACCCCAAGCCGGGCCGCCGCTTCGGCTCGCCCAACGAGACCCGCTACGTCGTGCCGGATGTGGCGATTGAACGGGTGGGGCACGAATACGTGGTCATCGTCAACGAGGGGCCGGTTCCCAAGCTAATGGTGAGCAACCAGTACAAGCAAATGCTCTCGAACCAGATCGATGTGCAGGCGCGCAAGTATGTGGAGGAGAAGATTCACTAGGCGCTTTGGATCATCAAGGCGATTGAGCAACGGCGGATGACCCTCTACAAGGTCACCGAAGCCATCGTCAAGTTCCAGCGGGACTTCCTGGATTCCGGCATCCGGCACTTGCGGCCCCTGACCCTGCGGGATGTGGGAGAGGCCATCGGAATGCATGAGAGCACAGTCAGCCGCGCCACCTCCGGCAAATACGCCCAGACGCCCCGCGGCACGTTCGAGCTCAAGTTTTTCTTCTCCAGCGGCGTCGAGGGCGCACGGGGCAAGGGCGTGGCCCAGGAGAGCGTCAAACGGATGATCGCTGACCTGATCGCCCGGGAGGATGCCCAGGAGCCCCTTTCCGACCAGGCGCTGGCCGACATGCTGACCCGGCAGGGGCTGAACATCTCCCGCCGCACAGTGGCCAAGTACCGGGAGGAGATGGGTGTCCCGAGCTCCGGGCGCCGCAAGCGTTACTAGTGATAGACCGGGTCCGTGCGGCAGCGCACGGGCCCTTTCCGATAGACTCCGAATATGTGAGAATGTAATTTGCGCATGAGGAGGTCATCCCACATGACTGAGGAGATCAAGGCGGCGGTGCGCCGGCAGTTCGGTGCCAACGCCGCCAGCTACGTGACCAGCGCTGTCCATGCCCACGGCAGCGACTTGCCCCTGCTGGTCGCGCTCGCTGGGCTGACCGGACGGGAGCTGGTCCTGGACGTTGCCACCGCGGCCGGCCATACCGCCCTGGCCCAGGCGCCCGGCGCCGCCCACGTCACTGGTGTCGACCTGACGGCCGAAATGCTGGTGGAGGCCCGGCGGCAGGCGGCGCTCAAGGGCATTGGCAACGTGACCTTCAGCGTGGCAGACGCCGAGCATCTGCCGTTTCCAGACGACCGATTTGATGTGGTGACCTGCCGCATCGCGGCCCACCACTTTCCCAACGTAGCGGCCTTCTGCCGGGAGGCGGCCCGCGTGCTGCGGCCGGGTGGGCTGCTGTTGGTTGTGGACAACGTCGCACTCGAAGATGACGAGCTGGACAGCTTCATCAATACAGTAGAGAAACTGCGTGATCCCAGCCACTTCCGGGCGTTCCGGCTCTCCGAGTGGCAGGGGTACGTGGAGGCGGCCGGGTTGGGCTACACCGTCGCCCATCAGTTCATCACGGCCGTGGAACGGGAGCCCTGGCTCACTCGCATGAACCCGGCGCCCTCAGTCGCTGATGACGTGCGCCGCCGGCTCGCGGGCGCACCCGATCGGGTCAAGGAGGCCTTCGCCATCACAGCGGATGGGCTGCAGCTTTACAAGGCCATCATCGTCGGGCGCAAGCCGGGGGCGGGGACCGTCGCGGAGAGGACCCGTGCGCAGTACGGACGCCAGGCTGCGGGCTACACGTCCAGCCAGGGGCATGCCGTCGGGCCGGACCTTCGGCTCCTGCTGGAGCGGCTGCCTGTGTCCGGCAGCGAAGAGGCGCTGGACGTGGCCACGGGGACCGGCCACGCCGCCCTGGCGTTGGCGACGCGGGTGGCTCACGTCACCGGGCTCGACCTGACGCCCGCCATGCTGGGCGAGGCGCGCAAGCTTGCGGCGGCCCGGGGCCTTGCAGACCGGACCGATTGGGTGGAGGGCGACGTCCATCACCTGCCGTTCCCGGATGCCAGCTTCGATCTGGTCACGGTGCGGCGGGCGCCCCATCACTTTGCGGACGCTCGCAGCGCACTGGCGGAGATGCGCCGGGTCGTGCGACCGGGCGGGCTGCTGGGCTTCGTGGACCAGGTGTCACCCGCGCATCCGGGGGCGTATGCGCTGATCGAGACCCTGGAGCGGCTGCGGGACCCCAGCCATGTGCATGCTTACTCGGCCGCCGAATGGGAGACCATGTTCCGGGAGACCGGCTGGGAAGTGCTGTCGCTGGAGGTCCAGTCTCAGGAGCACTCCTTTGAGGAGTGGCTGGACCTTGCCGGGTGCACCGAAGCCGTGCGGGACTCGCTGCTGGCCGTCCTGGACGCCGCCGCCCCCGAGGCTCTGGCGGCCTTGGGGCATAAGGAAGACGGCGGCCACCGCTCCTTCCGCAAGGACCGGGTGGTCGCCGTCTGTCGCCGGTAGCCTTAGAAAAGACCTGCTTAGCCATCCTGCTCTAACAGCGGTACGCCGGGGTAAACCTGACCGAGGACTTCAAGGAACGCCCGCGAGATCCCGCTCCAGACCTTGCCCCGCCGGTGGATGAGGATGGTCTGCCG
>DAHVXO010000337.1 GCA_027356675.1 Symbiobacteriaceae bacterium
CCAGCCCAATAAATTCCTGCTCTGCACCCGGCATGATGTTCCAGTGGTAAAAGCTCATGCGAAGCCCCTGGACCAGCGGCCATAGGATGAAGATGGTAAAGAGTAGCAGGCCCGGCAGCAGGAACGGTAGCACCTCAACCCACTGGGGCGTTCGCCCCGATGGCCGTAGTGCACTGGCAATGCGGGCCAGTGGCAAACCCATGCAGAACCCTCCCGGGAATTAGGTAGGCCAGTCGTACTAGAAATTGGGGCGGGGTGTTGTCACCCCGCCCCACCGTACCCTACTGGGCGAGCAGGGCGTCGATTTCCTTGGCTGCCTGATCCATAGCGGCCTTCGGCGCTGCCTTGCCGCGGAACACGGATTCAACGGCGTTCTGCAAGATCGAGTCGATCTTGGTCCAGGTGGGGACCGGCGTCCGGGGCATCGCGGTCTTCAACTGTTCAACGTAAGCGTCATAGTAGCCCGCTTCCTTCATGACCGGGTTGGTGGAGGCCGACTTGGTCACCGGCATCTGACCGGTCTTGGCCATGGCGATCTGCGCCTCGTCCGAGAGCATGAACTGAATGAATTTCCAGGCGGCATCCTTCTTGTTCTGAGGTGAGGTCTTGAACATGGCGATGTTCTCGCCGCCGACCACGGAGATGGAGCCGGCCTTACCGGCGGGGATCAGCCCACTGACCATCTTGCCCTTCAGTTCTTTGCCAAGGGCCGAGTAGAACCATGGGCCCTGGAGTACAGCACCATAGGTTCCGGCCTTGTAGCCATCCCATGTCCCGGGCTGTCCGCCGAGCATTTCCGGGCCGAAGGAACCAGCCTTGAACATATCCGCCAGGGTCTGCACAGCGGCGATGGAGTCATCGCTATTCACAAAACCGGTGGCCTTGGTGTAGTCGTCGTTGGTAACCTTGCCGCCCATCGACCAGAAGAAGGGCAGGATCTGCCACGGGTAGGGGCCGTCGAGTCCGAGGGCGAATTTGCCATTGCCGCCGGCGGAAGCCATGTACTTCTTGAACTCATCCATGGTCTTGGGCGGGGCGCTGAGGCCAGCGGTCTGAAGGAATGCGGGGTTGTAGACCATGACCTGGGTGTTGGTGTCCAGGGGCAGGCCGTTGTACTTGCCCTTATATGCGTTGGTAGCCAAGGGGGCCGGGAAGGCGATCGAGTTCTTGATATCCGCGAAGCCCGGGTAGCCGTCCAGCGGCTCCAGAACGCCAAGCTTTGAGAACTCCGGCGACCAGATGATGTCCATGCGCAGGAGGTCCGGGGTGGTGCCGCCGGCAGCGGCGACGGTCATGGAGTCATGCAGGCCGTCGTAGGGCATAACAACAGCCTTGACGGTGATGTTCGGATTCTTCTTCTGGAACGCCGGGATGACGACCTCGTTCAGGGTCTTGTTCTCGGGGCTGTCGGAGTTGTACGTATGCCAGAACGTGATGGTAACGGGTCCGTCCGCCTTTGCAGGCTCGGCCGCCTTCGGCGTCTCAGCAGGCTTGGGGGCGGTTGTACTTGCGCAACCAACCAGGAACACGAGTGCAAGGGTGGTAATCAGGGCAACGGTTTTGCGGAACATCTGTCGTGACCTCCTCTTTCTGATTTGTCGCTCTGGTGAATCATCCGGGGCTCAAGACCGGTCGGGTAATCCCCCCTCCATGAGGATCCCAATATAATTCGTTCCGAGAATTAATTCGGCGCGAGCAGTTCTATGACTGCCCGATCCGTTGAGCCATCGATGAAGTGTCATGCTGGTGGATCGGCACCTGAAAGGCTGCGTCCAGTACCAGCGCAGCCGCACCCTGCACCCAGGCGTTACTACCCAACATGCTCCGGACCACCGGCACCTCGGGCAGTGAGGGAAAGACGATCGCTGCCATCGTCTCACGCATCGGCCCCAGAATCAGATCGCCCGCCTGGATAACCGCCTCGCCACCAACCACAACCCGTGCCGGGCTGAGCAGGTTGACTGCGTTGCCGATTGCCAATCCCAGCCACCGACCGGATTCCGCCAGTACGGCCTGGGCCCCCAGGTCCCCCTCGTGAGCCGCCTCAACCACCAATTCCCGGGTAATCAGCTCAACATGGCCGCGGGCCAGACTCTTCAGCAATTCGGACCGCCCGGCGTCCACCTCTTCCCGTGCCCGCCGTACGATCGCGGCGTCGGCTGCCACCGCTTCCAGGCAGCCCCGCCGGCCGCAGACGCACATCGGCCCGTTAGGCTCCACGCACGTGTGACCAAGCTCGCCTGCGCTGAACCGTGCACCCCGGTGAATTCGTCCGCCTATGATGACACCGGCGCCGATGCCCACACCGACAGTGAGCGCCAGCACGTCATCGGCGCCGTGCCCGGCGCCGTGCAGCGTCTCGGCCAGGGCCATGGCGTTGGCATCGTTGTCTACGTAGACGGGCATCTCCAGTTCACGCTCGAGTATGTCACGGATGGGAACATTGGCCCACCCCAGGAAATACGATGCGACTGCCGTGCCGGAGCTGGGGTTGACCACACCCGGCATAACGACGCCTGCGCCCAGAATCTTGTCCGTAGAGATACCTTTTTGGGACTCGATACTCTCCAGACACTGCCGGATCGCTGCGACCCTGTCTTCGGCACCCCTGGCGGAGTTCAGAATGGCTTCCTCGATATGCTGAACCGTGCCGTTCAAATCCACCAGCGCCACGGTCAGACGCTTTGGCCCCAGCTTGATCCCCACAGCGTAGTAAGCCCGTGCGTTCATGGTCAGCAGAACCGGTTTCCGGCCAAGCGGGGACTCGGCACTGCCGGCCTCCGTCACCAACCCCTCCTTGATCAGAGTGTTGATGATACCAGTCACCGTGGACCGGCCAAGGCCCGTGCACTCTGAGATATCCACCCGAGAAATGAATCCGCGCTGCCGGATCACGTTCATGACCAGGGCGATGTTGAGTTCTTTGATCAGCTGACGGTCTCCCGTGCGAATAGTCATTCTTTTATTCCTTTCCCAAACCCGACATGCTCAGTTTAAAGCGAAAACCTATTGGTCAATATGGTTGTTCACTGTACGAATTAACTTAAGCTTCGTCCACACGCGTGGTTTTCCTTCTGACTGTGCTAATTTTTAGATCACGGTTTTCCATAGAGATGTCATTCAAGTATAGATATGGTCTATGGAGGTCAGGACTGGCGCGCTAACTACCGGGTCTTCTCACGATCGCCCTGGCAACCCAGCGACATGTGCCAGAGTCGCCACACTCATTATGAATGCGTTCTTCCTGTCCTTCAGCTATCAGGCTTGGTGATGATCATGAATCCAAGTCACGGGCGACCAACTCGTCCGGTCTGATCGGTGACGATCTAGACCCAGGGTGCGACGACCCGATCGGCGGCGAGGGCCCTTCGTGGGTCCCCGCCACCTTGCTGTTCGCCGGGTGCGCATGCCTGGGACCTCGGGCAGACCGTGGGCCGCGATGGTCGGATTCCCCGGGTTGGGAACTGCCCCATGAGAGCGAGATGGGAACGCAACCGGGATCACGGGCGTGACCTGGCTCTGCCTGACCGCGAAGGCGGACAGGGTCAGCGACCTCCTCTGGCAATCGGCTCCGCCTGGTGAGCCAGCGCAGCCCGCAGGGTATCGCCCCGGAGGCCCCGGCGCAGGGCCTCAAGAGCCAGGACCTCCTGCGGCGCTATGTTCCCCAAGTTGACGTTCGGGCCAAAGCGCAGGATCAGTTCCTGCTGCTGGACCTTCAAGGGCGTCTCCCAGACCAGGAGATCGGGATGGGCCACGCCCTCCCGGATCTCCTCAAGCGATCCGGTCTTGATCCGACCTTGCGCATCGTAGATGCCCACGCCCTTACCCGACTCCCGACCCTCGACGATGACCTCGCTCGCCCCGTCCGCCAGGTCCGCATGGATCTGGTCGAGCGCCGCCTGGGGGTCAAGTTCGGAATCATCATCTTTCTTGCCAACCTCGGTGATGACCTGGAAGCCAAGGGTCAGTGCCCTGCGTATCGCCTCGCTCCGCTCCCGCTGCGACATCTCAATGGTCCCGTCGCTGACCTC
>DAHVXO010000350.1 GCA_027356675.1 Symbiobacteriaceae bacterium
ACTTGCAGCGCCTTGCCTCCAAGGAAGAGCGGCTCGTCGACCTCGCGCACAAACATGACCTTGCCATCGGCAGGCGCGACGACTAACCGATCCCCCTGTGGAATCGGCCGCTCCGGGTCTCGGAAGAACCAGAGGCTCAGCAACGAAAGCAGACCAGCGACGATCGCCACAGACCAGTGCACCACCGCGGCCACCGCCGTGAGCACAATAAAGAAAGAGATGATGGTCCAGCCCTCGCGCACCACAATTGGACGTTTCATGCAGGCACCCTTTCGTATAACAGTGCACGCCTGTCTACTTTCGACGGAGCCGATCAGCGCCCCTGCCCCGGCGCCTCAGGGGTTCAGTGACCAGCCTTTGAGGCGCGCGACCTGGTCGTAGCGCGTCAGATCGAGGTGAATCGGTGTCACCGAGATGTACCCGGCCTCCACGGCCACAACATCCGAGTCGGCGTCGTTGGTCAGGTCCATCAGTTCCCCGGCCAGCCAGTAGTACGTACGGCCGCGGGGGTCAGTGCGCCGGTCCCACTGATCCCGGTAGAGCCGACGACCCATTTTGGTGATCCGCACGCCTTGCACCTGATCCCGAGGCCGCGCGGGGACGTTTACATTTAAGAGGGTGCCCTCCGGCAGCCCCTCACTGAGCACCTTTTGCGCCAGTTCCGCCGTGAATTCCGCCGCCACGCTGTACTCTGAGCCCTCCCAGGAATCCAGACTGGCAGAAATGGCGGGAATGCCCAGGATTGGGCCCTCCAGCGCCGCCGCGACCGTTCCCGAGTAAAACAGATCGGTCCCCAGGTTTGCCCCTCGGTTGATCCCGGAGATGACCAGGTCGGGCCGCCGTGGCAACAGCGCCTCGATGGCGAGCTTGGCCGAGTCCGCGGGCGTACCCGTCACCGAGTAACACGGGCTCTTGGCACCGGCAATCTCCGCCTTGAGTGGAAAGAGCGGCCGGTACATGGTGATAGCATGGCCAGACGCGCTGCGCTCCCGGTCGGGGGCAACTGCCCAGACTTCCACACCTGCGATGTTCTCCAGCTGGGACCGCACCGCATGGATGCCCGGTGCGTATATCCCGTCATCGTTGGTCAAGAGGATCAGCGACACGAACACCCACCCCCATCGATTCAATCCTCGTCCGTAGGCCGCAGCCAGTCTAGCGCCTTCGCGATGACCGCCGCTGAGGGACCGGCATACACCGCCGGCCCAGGCAGCGAGCGCACGAACTGCCCGCCATAACGTGTCGTCCGGCCGCTGATGCGACTGTCGAGGACGATGACCACACCCCGGTCGGTCTTGGTGCGCACCAGGCGGCCAAACCCCTGCTTGAACTTGAGCACCGCCTGCGGCAGGCTCAGGTGGGCGAAGCTCGACAAACCTCGCCGCTCCAGGTCCTCGATCCGGGCCTCCATGACCGGGTTGCCCGGCGGCATGAACGGCAGCTTCACCAAAATGACCGAACTCAGTCCAACACCCGGGATGTCCACGCCCTCCCAGAAGGAGGCGGAGCCAAACAGCACGGCTCGCTCGGCGCTCTTGAACTCTTCCACCAGGCGGCCGCGCGACCCGTCAAGCCCCTGTCCCAACAGAAACAGACCCGCCGCCTCTAAATCATCCTTCACGGCGCTATATACTTGGCGCAACTGGCGATGGCTGGTGAAGAGCACCAGCGTCTGACCACCTGCACGCACCAGATAGCCCCGCAAGAATCCGATCACAGCCTGTGTGAAATCCCGGTCGGACACGCTGCGCGGGCTGGGCATATCCTCCGGGATGCAGAGCAGCGCCTGCCGGCGATAGACGAATGGCGATGTGACCAGGCCCGTCGCAATCCGATCGGGCGGCAAGTTGCCCAGCCCAAGCCGGAGCTTCAGGTGATCAAACCCACCGCTCACGGCGAGCGTCGCCGACGTCATGACGACGGACCGGAGCCGGCCGAAGAGCCGCTTACTGAGCACCAGGCCGACGTCAATGGGGGCAGAGCGCAAGGTGATGCGCTGGTTCTCCCGCCGGGCCCCGGCCTCCAGCCAGACCACGTCGCCCTCGGCGGGCTGCAGCAGCACGCCATCTACCGCCTTCGCACTTTGGTTCAGAATACCACTTTGTTTTTGGATGTCAACAATGACGCCCTCGACTTCCTTAAGGACCGGATCCAGCTCGTCCAACGCTTCGCCCAGTCCCGCCAGCCCTTGGGCCAGCTGCTTTAGGCGCAGTACAGCGTTGCCGCGCGCAAATTCCAGCGTCGCCCAGAGCGGGCCGAAACGCACCGAGTCGGTGAGCCGCAGGGAGCGTGCTCCCTCCTCCTCGCCGGACCCGTTCAACTCCACCAGATCCCCGCAGAGCCGGAAAAGCTCGTCACAGGCGGAGCGGGCCGAGAACGTGAGGTCGATCAGCTTCTCGATCTGGTCCTCCGACGGCAGCCCTACGGGCGGCCGGGCGGCAATGCGCTGCCCCCGGGGGATCCGGCGGCGCAGGAGCGGCAAGAACCCTTGCCCGGCACCCCGGAAGAGATAGAGCAGTGCAGCGGTCACGTCCCGGTTTTCCAGGCTGATGCCCAGGTTCTGCGTCGCCACGTCCTCCAAATGATGCGCCTCGTCGACGATCAGATGCCGGAAGGGCGGCAGCAATTCGTTGCCAGTGTTCATGTCGGCGAAGAGCATGGCGTGGTTAAGCACCATGATATCCGCGTCCGCCGCCCGCCGGCGGGCCCGGTAGGCGAAGCAGTGGTTACGGTACCACTTGCAGCGGGGCCCCAGGCAGGTCTCGGACTCGCTCATGACGCCCCTCCAGAGGCGTTCCCCGTCGCCAGCGAGGTTTAGTTCCGCCTTATCGCCGGTCTCCGTCTCCGAGAGCCACGAGGCCAGGCGGATATGGAAGGAGCGCTCCTCCGGACTCGTGAAGAAGTCGGCCGCCGTGGCCTCCTCCTCCCATTTCCGCAGGCAGATGTAGTTGGGCCGGCCCTTGACCAGCGCCGCCGTAATGCCATCCAGTGGCGTATCCTTGAGGGCGGTCTGCAGGAACGGGATGTCCTTCTCCCACAACTGCTCCTGCAGGTTGATGGTGTGGGTCGAAATCGCGATCTTCTCCTGGTTCCGAATGGCCCAGGCGAAGGCTGGCACCAGATACGCCAGGGACTTGCCTGTGCCGGTTCCAGCCTCCATCAGCAGGTGCCGGCCGCCTGCCAGGGCCTCCGCCACAGCCTGTGCCATCTGCAACTGCTGCGGGCGGTGCTCGTACGTCGGAAAGGCGTCCGAGACCACGCCACCAGGCCCCAGGGCCGCCATGACCAGGTCCCCGTCGATGCCCGCCGTCTCGCCCTCGATCTTCTGGTCCCCCGGCAAGTGAAGCTGCCCGGCGTACGGCTGGATCCACTGGGTAACGGCCTTTGCCTTCTCACCGGCCGCCTCCCGGGCCTCCAACTCAGCCCGGAAGAGGGCGCTGAGTGACCAGTCGGCGGGTTCGCCCACCGCCAGGATGAACCGGAGCAGGCCGGGGTCCATTCGCTTGATGCGCTCCAGCAGGCCCAGGAAGACCTGCCCGCAGGCCCGGGCGTCATCCTCCGCCCGATGATGGCGCTTGAGTTGCACGCCCAGGTACTTGACCAGGGTGCCCAGCCGGTGGTTCTTGGCCAGCGGCACTGCCACCCGCCCGAACTCAGCGGTATCGTAGACGCGGTTAGACAGCCCAAGCCCCTGGGCGGCAAAGGCTACGTGCAAAAAGCCCACGTCAAACGCGGCGTTGTGGGCAACCAGGGGTAGATCCCCGATCAACTCCCGTAGCGCCGGGATGACCTCGGCGATGGTGGGCTTGGCGCCCACCATGGACGGCGTAATGCCTGTTAGATTCTGAACGCGTACCGGGATCGGGCAGCGAGGATCGATCAACTGCGAAAGGCAGGCCGTTTCCCGGCCTTCATCGTAGCGGACAGCACCAATCTCAATCAGTTGATCGGTACCCGGCTCCATGCCGGTGGTTTCCACATCTATTGCAACAAAGGAGAGCAGCCCCATGAGGGCTGTGTCCTCCCTTCTCCAGGCGCAGGGGTATCCTCAGTATTCGGTACCGGCGCGCCCGAATCCTGTGTCTCAGTCGAGCCGATCCCAAAGCCAGGTTGTGAAGGCGCCGGCCATCGCAAATGGGACCGCGAAAAGCGCACCCGCTACCCAGGTCCGTTGTACTCCCAGCGCGACGCCGCCCCAGTCGCCTACATGGGAGGCGATCAGAAAGGTTGCGTAG
>DAHVXO010000124.1 GCA_027356675.1 Symbiobacteriaceae bacterium
GACATCGACCGCTACCTCGAAGCGGCTGCTGGCCATACCCAGCTCTGCCAGTTCCCGTACCACCCGGGTACCCAGTTCGCGCGCGGCGGCCCGGCGGGCTGTCGTAAGCTGCTGGGCCACTTCGGCGGCCTTCGCACCCAAAGCGGCCTCTTTCTGGTGAAGACGGGCCAGCAGCTCCTGGCTATGCTCCAACCGGTCGAGTTCCTGGGTGGCCTGCTCGAGGTACGCCAGCATGTCCGTGACCGAGTCGCCATACTTGCGCCCCAGCGCATGAAGGAGTTCTAACCGAGCTTCCACGGCTGCGAGCCGTGCCGGGTCGTCATCGACCCGGTCACGGTAAGCGGCCAGCAGGTGGCTCGCCTCCTGGACCTGGACGGCTGCAGAGCCAACCAACTCTACCACATCGGCCAGGCTCGGGTCGTGGCGCAGGGCGTCCTCCAGGTCGCTGCGGACCCGTCCCAGCAGGTCGTACACAGACGTCTGCCGGTGGGCGCCCTCGTAGAGGGTGCTGTACGTGTTGGCAGCAGTCAGCTTGAGTTTGGACGCATGGGTAAGGACCTGGCGGTCCGCCTCCAGGTCCGCCTCCTCACCGGTCTGCAGCTTGGCCTCCAGGAGCTCCTCCACCTGAAACCGGAGCAGGTCCTCCTTGCGGGCCCGGTCACGCTCATCGCCACCCAGGCCCTGCACTTGCGCCCCAATGGCGTGCATCTCCTGCATGATGGTCTCCAGGATTTCACGCAGGCCGAGCAGGGGCCCCCCGCCATAGCGGTCCAGCAACTCCAACGGCTTGCCTTCCTGCTGTAGCAGCGACCCGCCATACTGGTCCAGCAGGTCCAGGTGCCTCTCAACCTGCAGAAGGCTCTGGTGCTCGTGTTGGCCGTGCAGGTCCACCAGCCCTTGCGTGGCATCCCTGAGCATGCCTGCGGTAACCGTACGGCCGTTGACCCTGATGGCACTGCGGCCAGACCGGTTGATTTCCCGGCGGACCAGGAGCAAGTGATCATCTGCGATGGCGATGCCCATCTCCCGCAGCGAAGCGGCCGAGTCGGGGCGCGCTGATAGATCGAAGACGGCCTCGACCACCGCCTTCTCCTCCCCCGAGCGGATGACGTCAGGCGAAGTACGCCCACCCAGAACCGCCTGCACGGCATCCAGGATGATCGATTTGCCCGCGCCAGTCTCACCGGTCAGAACGTTCAGTCCACCGGAGAACTGCAGGTGCACCCGTTCAATCAGAGCAAACTGTTCGATGCTGATTTCCAGGAGCACGCAGTACCCTCCCCTGTCTGGCCCCCGCTACCGCATAAGGCTGCGAATCCGCTCCGCGACTTCGATTGCCGCTTCCCGCGGCTTGATGACCACCAGCACGGTATCGTCACCGGCGACGGAGCCGATCATCTCGGTCCAGCCGAGGTGATCGATGGCGGAGGCGACACCGGGCGCTGTGCCGGGCAGGGACTTGATCACCACGAGGTTTTCGCTGATGTCCACGTCAAGCACAGATTCGCGAAAGATCCGGCGCCGCTTGTCCCAGGAGGCACCAGGCATCTCCTCGGGGAGGGCGTAGCGATAGCGCCCGTCGCCCGTGGGAACCTTGTTGAGGTGCAGTTCCTTGATGTCGCGGGAAACCGTGGCCTGGGTCACCGGAATCCCGTGCCGTCCCAACGCCTCGGCCAAATCTTCCTGGGTTTCGATGACGTTGTGCTTGATCACTTCAAGGATCTTCGCCTGGCGCCGAGCCTTCACTGAGGTCACCCCTAGGGCAAATGTCTGGAGGCAATCGGGTAACCTTTTCGGTGGCATTCGGGTGAGTTCCTGCATAAATACCCAACTATGCGTATATAGGGGCCGTGAAGCTATCTGATCAGTATGTGTTTGGGTTCCCCTATGCTGTTGCCCAGCCGCTATCTCAAGCCTTGCCCAGCAAGTAATGACCCCACCATCCGCCGAGGGCACGGAGTCGCAGTATGGACGGCCTACGGCAAGCCTGTGCTTCAGTTCAACTAGCGTAGGCGACAGCGGAAATGGTTATACTCCGGTAGATATCCGAGCAATAGCCGGGCTCCGGACACAGAACGCCTCTGATCCCATTGCGGAGCCCCTATGTCCACTGCTGGTTGAGCAGTATCCGCGTCTCCGAGGATTGGAGCTTCTGTACGAAGGCCGCCGCCGAAGGCACCAGAGTTCGCCCGCGGGGATAGATCGCCCGGAAGGTCCGCCTCATTGGCAACCTCCGGACCGTTCGAAACAGGAGAGAGCCTAGTCGCAACTCTTTCTGGATCGTCCACCGGGAGATAGGCGCGACACCCATGCCCGCCTCAACGGCCCCCTTGATCGTTTCTGTACCCGCCATCTCCGTGACGATGCGGAACTCCTCCAACCGTATCCCCGCAGACGTCAGGTGCTCTTCCATGACCTGGCGGGTGCCAGAGCCCTTTTCCCGGAGAATCAGGGGTTCCTCTTTCAGGTCAGCCAACGCAATCGTCGCCTTGCTATGCCATCGATGGTTGGCAGGAGCGATAAAGACGAGATCATCTTCCAGGAAGGTCTCCTGAATCAGATCGGCGCCGGACACCGGCCCCTCCACCAGGCCGAGGTCCAGGGCGCCCACAGCCACCCGGTGGGCCACTTGTTCCGTGTTCTGGATCTGAAGTCGTACCTCCACGCTGGGGTACTCATTTGCGAACGCAGCAATCACTCGCGGCAGCACGTACTGCCCGATCGTCATGCTTGCCCCCAACGTCAGTGTACCGCCAACGACCCCGGCGGCCTGAATCACAGAGCGTTTGATCTCGGCCAGTTGCTGCAGCAGCGGCCCTACATGCGCGTAGAGCGCCCTTCCGGCGGCCGTAAGTGCCACCGACTTACTGGTCCGGTCGAAGAGCCGGACCCCGAAGAACTCTTCGAGCCCCTGAACCTGTTGGCTGACCGTGGGCTGGGCCATATGCAGGAGTTCGGCCGCCCTGGAGAAGTTGCGCTGCTCGGCC
Source organism: Symbiobacteriaceae bacterium (assembly GCA_027356675.1). Next base: position 2,988 of record DAHVXO010000124.1, read on the forward strand.
ACCGCCCAGAAGATCTGAAGACGCCGCTGGTCCATTCCGCGTCACCTCCAATTCACCGATTCGTCCTGACTTCGAAGGACACCTCCAATCTATTGTTGATCGCAATTGATAAATCCTATCTTCGTATTTCACATTTTCCGTCGATCACAGTACGATCAACAGGAACTGATTGTGAAAGGTAATCGAAAGGAGCGGTTGTTGTGAAGCGGTCGAAGATCACGATCGTGGGGGCAGGCAACGTCGGAGCTTCGGTGGCGATGGAGTGCATGCGGCTCGGACTCGGTGACATCGTGTTGGTCGACGTTGCGGACGGTATCGCAGCGGGCAAGGCGCTCGATTTGCTTGAGGCTACCCCGGTCCTGGGCCTGGATGTAAACGTCGTTGGCACTTCGGACTATGCACTGACCCGGTACAGCGACTTGATCATCATCACCGCCGGCAGTGCCCGGAAGCCCGGCATGAGCCGGGACGACCTGCTGGCCACGAACGCCCGGGTTGTCAGTGGCGTCACGGAAATGGTGGCTCCGCTCTCCCCGGACGCCCGGATCATCGTCGTCACGAACCCGGTCGATGTGCTGTGCAGCGAGGTGCTGCGTATCACCGGCTTCCCCTCTGAGCGGGTGCTCGGACTCGGCGGTGTCCTCGACACCAGCCGGTTCCGCACCTTTATCGCCAGAGAGCTGGGCGTCTCCGTACTCGATGTGCAGGCGTTGGTTCTTGGTGGGCATGGGGATGATATGGTACCGCTGATGCGTCACGCCTCGGTCGGAAATGTACCCTTGACCGAGTTGCTACCGGCCGAAACACTGGATCGCCTGGTGCAGCGCACTCGCACGGGCGGCGCCGAGATCGTGAGCCTGCTGCAGACGGGTAGCGCCTACTACGCACCCGCAGCCGCCATTGCCCAGATGGCGGCCGCCATCATCAACGACCGCAAGCGCCTCCTCCCGGTGGCGGCGTTTGTGCGGGGAGAGTACGGAGAGCGTGATCAGTTCCTCGGGGTGCCGGCAATTCTTGGCGCCCGGGGTGTGGAGCAAATTGTGCAACTCCCCCTCGACCCCGACGAGCAAGCCGCCCTGGCCAAGTCCGCCGCAGCCGTCCGGCGCACCCTTTCGGTGCTCCAGTCGAAGGGAGGTCAGCATAGTGTGTAAGATTCTCCTTGCCACAGACGGATCGCAGGTCAGCTTGCGGGCAGCAGCCCAGGTCACGAGACTGATCGGTGCCGCCGAATGCAAGGTCGTACTGCTCCATGTAATCTCGACGCCAGATTCGCTCGAGGCAGCGGAGGAGGTCCTGGAAGGGATGACGGACCAGGCCGCTGCCGAAGCGATCTTGGTGACCCAGGCCGCATTGGGCCTGCCGGACGATCGGGTGACAGCGCTCATTCGCCTGGGCAGCCCTGTAGAGACGATCTGTGCGGTAGCAATTGAGCAGGGCGCCGACCTGATCGTCCTCGGGCATCGGGGACATAGCGCCATCGCTGATCTGCTTCTGGGCAGCGTAAGTAGTGCGGTCGTCCATCAGGCGCCCGTCTCCGTACTGGTCTGTCGATAATTTACAAGGGAGAGTAGAATACATGACCGCACCACAGGCTGCGGGAAATCCCGCCGCAGCCGGCTTAAAGGCTCGCCTGCGCGGCATTGTCCTGACATTTATGCTGGCGGTTACAGCCGCTGTTCTGGGCGCCTGGTTTCCGATCATTGGTGGACCGGTCTTCGGCATCGTGCTGGGTATGGTGGTGAAGGGCACCGGGCGGGTCGACGCCTCCTACAGATCAGGCATCACCTTCAGTTCGAAGCAGATCTTGCAATACTCCGTCATCCTCCTGGGCGCCGGGCTAAGTATGAGGGAGATCATCTCCACGGGCGCAAGCTCGCTGTCAGTCATGCTGAGCACGCTGACCGCAGGCCTGCTAACAGCCTGGGTCGTGGGGCGGGCGCTTAAGATCTCGGGGGACCTGACGACGCTCATCGGGGTGGGTACAGCCATTTGCGGCGCCTCGGCGATCGCTGCCGTATCGCCAGTGATTGAAGCCGAAGAACAAGATGTCGCCTACGGAATCTCGACGATCTTCCTGTTTAACATCGCAGCGGTGCTCGTCTTCCCGACCCTGGGTCGCCTGCTCGGTCTCAGTCAGCATGCGTTTGGTCTCTGGGCGGGTACCGCCATCAACGATACGTCGTCCGTGGTTGCAGCGGCCTACTCGTACGGTCAGACAGCCGGCGCCTACGCCACGATCGTCAAGCTGACTCGCAGCACGATCATTATCCCGATTGCGCTGACGCTCGCCGCAATCCGCACGATAAAGGCTCGCCGGGCGGGCGGCGAGACCGCCGATGTCAACGTGGTCCGGCTGATTCCCTGGTTCATCGTCTGGTTCCTCGTGGCCGCCTTGCTCAATACCGTGGGCGTCCTGTCGCCGGCTGTCATACACGGCGCTACCACGACCGGCACGTTCCTGATTGTCGTGGCGCTCACCGCAGTGGGCCTCTCAGCGGACTTCCGCCAGATGGCAAAGACGGGTTTTAAGCCAATCTTCCTGGGCATGGTCCTGTGGGTGGTCGTGGCGGTGACCAGTCTTGTCGTTCAGCACCTGACCGGGCAACTGATCTAAACGGGAGAGGACCAGGCACCATGCCTGGTCCTTTTGCATGTCATACGGGTGCATCACAGAGCCGCAGGGGGTGTCCTGCGGCTGGTTTTGATTGGGTCCGGCTACGAGATGGCGTCCGAGAGCTTCTGGCGGAGGACGTCGTAGAAGCGGTATCCCCGCCGCCGCACCAGGCGTGCGACGTACGGTGCCCGGGTGACGTGCACCACATCGCCCTTGCCCAGCGGGAACGGATCAGTGCCGTCGGCCGAGAGACCGACCTCACCCGGGCTCGCCACCACCGTGATGGTTACGGATTCGCTCCCCGCCACTACCATGGCCCGGGAGTTCATGGTATGCGGGCAGATGGGGGTCACCAACAGCACGTCGACCGTTGGACCAACGATGGGACCACCGGCCGAGAGCGAGTAGGCGGTGGAACCGGTTGGTGTGGCGACAATCACGCCATCGGCCCGGTAGCGGGCAACAGATGTGCTGCCTACCGCCACATCCAGATGGACCAGACGGGCTCGGGGGCCCTTGGAGACAACCGCATCGTTGAGTGCGGTGACCGCCAGGACTTGCTCTCCCGCTCGCTCTACCGTGGCCAGGAGCATGAGCCGCTCCTCGATCTGGTATTCGCCGGCGAGGACCTGTTCCAGGTTTGCCAGGACTTCGTTGTTCTCGATTTCCGTCAGAAAACCCAGGTGCCCGGTGTTGATGCCCAACACCGGGATCTTAAGAGGAGCAGCCATCTGGGCGGCTCGGATCAAGGTCCCATCACCGCCAAGGACCATGAGCAGTTGGGCTGCGGCCCACTCGGGGCCTTCGGGGACGCTCAGGTCGGGACGCCCAATCTTGTCGGCACTTTCGGGCAGCAGGAGGCACTGGATACCCCGGGCCTCGAGCCACGCGATTAGATCGCGCCCGCTCGACAAGGCCAGGGCTTTGTCGGTGTTGATGATCAGAGCAACTTTACGCAAGCTGGACGTCCTCCCCATGACGGCACTGGCAGATGTATTTCGCTTTGCCGCGACGATTCCCTGCGACCGCGTGTACCGGGATATGTAGAGGCACGATTCCCCGCCGGCTTCATAGAATTACCCGTGGAACCGTTCCAGTTCCGTACGTCTATTGGGAGAGGAGGCTGCTCTGGTGCAAGGATTCCCGCAGACCACGACCCCCATGAGTCCCGTTGGTGCGACCGTTTCGCCATTGCCGTACCCCGCTGCGCCGATCAGGCCGTTCGGCATCGCACCCGCGGGCGCCGGGTTCCCCATGGCGGCATCGCCACCGGGGGCGGCGGGACCCGGGATGGCGCCCTTTGGCTGGCCCACGGCTGCACCGCAGGGGTTTATGCCCCCTGCGCCCGCGCTGTCCGGGGGCTTCGGCCCGTCGGGCTTTACCGGCGGGATCCCCGGGGTTGCCATGACCCCCGTGAACGGCGTGACAGCCCCGGCAGCGACTGGTGGCCCGCATCCGTTGCCGTACCCGCCCCAGTTTCCCCTGCCGCTGGGATTCCTAAACCCGTTCACGGTTCAGCAAATTCACTGGCAGGGGCCCCAGGCGTCCCAGCTACCGCAGAGGGGTCAGGCACCGGGCATGACCCTGACCACCGGCCCCCAGGGTTTCATGCCCGGGCTGGGTTACTTCGGGGTGCCGGGCAGCCAGGCCGCCCCCATCCCCCCCGCTGCACCCGCAGGGACGGGTCCCGCGCCGGCGGCGCAGGCGGGCGCACCGAACCCCTTCTGGCTCAACCTGGCATGGCAGCTCGTCCAGACACCGGCGGTGCGCCAAGCCCTGGGGGCACGCACTGAACCCCTGGTCACGGGGGATGAACGGTTGCGTACGCTTGGGCTTGCCCTCACCTGCCTGGCGGGACCCGACCTGCAAGAAGCCTTCCGCGGCTTGTCAGCCGGCAGCCTGGACCAGGCCCGTTTCATCGATACCTTTGCTGAAAAACTCAAGGCGGCCCTTGGGGCGGCCGGTATGCTCTAATCACGGTGCACGGCAGGGCCCTCGCCCCCACCTGGGGACGAGGGCCCTTGCTTACACCACCGTCCGGGTCAGGCCCAGCAGGAAGCACGCGTCCCGAGTTGGCATCAGCCGGGGAGTACCCCTGAGCGGTCCCTCCATCGTCACCGCGGCACGACCGAATTGCTCGGGTTGGATGTAGTGCGGGACCCCGGCCCCCAGGACATCGGTCGCAATGGTTGCGAGCCGCTGGGCGAAGTGGGAACGCAGATCCAGTTCGGGATGAACTGTAGCCGGCTTCATGAACATGCTCTGCAAGATCTCCGCTGCGACCCCGCTAGGCAGTGCCGCGTCGATATCAGCCATCGCCGTAGGGCCCAGGATGACAAGCGGGTGAAAGGCCTGGTTCGTCTGTGGGTTCACTTCGCCGTCCAGACGCCACGCCCCATCGCTGCCGGGTTGAAAGGTTCCTGGTGAGATCGCGACCGAAACTGTGTTCCCCGTAAGCTCATAAGTAGGTGCATTTCCGTCCAGGGTAAAGACGCTGCCCGGTCGATTGCCAGTCCCGCTGGCTCCCCGGGCGAGGGCCGCCACATCGGCAGGGGCGGCATCCGAAGGCACCAGCAGATCGTGAATCAGCCAGAACACGGGCCGGACCGATGGGTCGGAGGGGGGCCGCAATGCCTGGATGGTGGCCATCACCTTGCACGCGCTGCCGTGGATCTCCCGCAACTGGACGATGCCTGAGGCGCTGAGGCCGGCCTGGCTTCCATAGGGCAGGCCCAGCCCGCTGAGAACAAATTGAAACGCAGGCGACGGCTTTGCTGGTGCAGGGCTCGGAGCGCCCCGTAGGGGTGCCTGAGGTGGAAGCACCGTAACCAGACCGTTCCGGCTGGAGAAGACGCGGCCGGTCGCCATCTCTCTTTGCAATGTCGAGAACGTCTGCGACATTCACATACCCCTTTCTCAGTCGAGTCTCGCAGTGCTGGCCTGCGTTCGGAGCACGAGGCAGGCACCGCATTCCCTTAAGTCTACGTTGGGTATGCAGAAATGTGCCCCCCTTCAGCCCGTCACACCAGGCGGCAAGGAAACATAATGTGGGCAGGGAGCCCCGTTGCGGGAACTCCATACGGCAGTTAGCAGACCGCAAGGAGGCAGGTTGCGATGCAATACGGCGGCTTAGGGGCTGCTGGCATTCCGGCCACAAAGGCCAGCACCATGACCACCGTGATACCCAACGTCTTGGCCTACACGGCGCCGATCATCGGCGCCACAGGCGCAGGCGGGGTCGGTGGACTCGGTGGATTTGGCGTCCCCGGCATCGGCAAGGGCGCCCTGGGCTACCCTGGCATCGGCAAGGGCGCCTTGGGCTACCCCGGCATCGGCAAGGGCGCCCTGGGC
>DAHVXO010000355.1 GCA_027356675.1 Symbiobacteriaceae bacterium
CCGAGAAGACCATCCGCAACTACGTCAGCTTGCTCTTGTCTAAACTGCAGCTACACAACCGAGCCGAGGCCGCGGTTTTCGCCGTAAGAAACGATCTGCTGCCGTGAATGGACAAATGTGCCGCGGGGGTCACCCCGCGGCACATTTGTCCCGAGCCCCAGGCGTAAGGTCGGGACAAACCGGGTCGATACTGAGGACACCAGACCATTTGAAAATTGTATCCTTTTCCTATAGAATCAAAGATGCACAGCGGGTTGTGTGCAAAAACTCCAGAACAAGGAGGAAGGCCTTATGTATGTCTCTGTCAACGATGCCTGGACACTGCTGCACGGGATGTTATTCGGAGCTCTGTTTCTGCTGGCTTTCGCGGGTGGGTTCGCCGGCCTCTACAGCCTACGCTCAAATCTGGTAACGGCCGAAGGCGTCAAGGAGCGTCTGCAGCGTCTGCAGCTGGGCACCTGGACCATGGCCATCGTGGCGTGGCTCACGGTCATCACCGGCACCTATGTCCCCTACATTCCTTACCGGGCCCAGGGCCCCCTGAGCCCCAAGTCGATCCTGGTCTCGAACCCCCAGACCGCTCTTTGGCACGAGTTTGGGATGGAGTGGAAGGAACACATCGCCTGGATTGCCCCCATCCTGGCTACCGTGGTTGCCTATCTGGTATACTACTACGGCCGTCGCCTGGTTCGTGAGGACAAGATCCGCCGTATCGCCATGGCCATGTTTACCCTCTCGTTTGTAGCCGCCGCGGTGGCTGGCGTCTTTGGCGCCCTGATCACGAAGGCTGCACCCGTGAAGTAGCCCGCACGAGGAAAGGAGGACTCACTTCGATGTCTACCATTTCGCAGGATCGGATTACGCCCGAAGGTGAACCCGCCCCGCTACCCAGCGGCCCCGCCGCCGCGGCAATCCTCGCCGGTGGTATCGGCACGGCTTTCTACGGCCTAATGGTCGTCCTGTCTGAGTGGTTTTCGCCCGTTGCAAAGGCCTTCACCCTGCACAAGGGCGTCGGCCCGCTCTCCGGCAAGACCACCTTCGGCATTCTGGGGTTCCTCGCAATCTGGGCGATTCTCGCCAATATGTGGAAGGGCAAGGAAGTCAGTATCGAGAAGGTGTGGAAGATCTCCATCGTTCTAATTATCGCCGGCTTCATCTTCACGTTCCCGACGTTCTTCCTCATGTTCGCTCCTGAATAGACGAATCGGATCTGTAATGACACTCCCACCGGTGATCCCGGTGGGAGTGCCGACAAACCTGCGACATCGATCGCGGCGGTAACGGTCTTAGTCACTGCAGGACGGTTGTCGACCGGCAGTATCTTGGGCTCTTCTTGAGCCCAAGATACTGCCGGTCTTTCCTGTGGTCGAAGTAATGCCGCCCGCGATGCCGAGCCGTTGCGATCACAACAAATCGCTGTCTTGGCAAATGATCCTCAATTAGATAAGTTTCACAAAGGAATGTGAACGAGGCGCGGACAACCACTTAGCGGAATCGTTCCTGCCATCGGGCCAGTGACTGGACTCCACCAAGGGAGATGGGCGCATTGCAGGTGACCGGTGAATTCGTGTTCAAGGGGCCCCGCGAGCAGGTCTGGACTCTCTTCACTGATGAGACTGTCCTGCAAAAATGCACGCCAGGTTGTGAACGGCTGGAACGGGTCGGGCCCGATGAATTTCGCGTGGGACTCAAGATCGGGCTGGCCGCGATCAAAGGAAACTACGACGGAACACTGCGCTTCGTCGACAGACAGGAGCCGCAGAGCATGACCCTCCTGATCCAGAGCACCGGATCGGGCGGATTTGCCAACGTGAGCGGGCACATGGACCTGGTTGAACAAGGGGATGCCACCCGGGTCTCCTACAACTGGAACGTCCAGGTGGGCGGCCCCGTAGCGATGGCGGGACAGCGGGTGCTCGGCGGGGTGGCCAAGTGGGTAATCGACGAGTTTTTCAAGACCGCACAAAAGGAACTGGCGGTCCGGGTGGCCATCTGATTGCGTACGACCTGAGAGGGGCGGGGATATTTGCGTGAAACCTCCGCGTTTTGACTACTACGATCCGCAGACGGTGGCAGAGGTGTTGGCCCTTCTGCAGGAGCACGGGGACGACGCCAAGTTGCTGGCCGGCGGACAGAGCCTGATCCCGGTTCTGAACATGCGTCTGGCCAAGCCCAAGGTGCTAATCGACCTGAACCGGGTTGAAAATCTTTCATACATGCGCCTCGAGGATGAGGTCCTGGCCATCGGTGCCATGACACGCCACGCGGCGTTGGAACGGTCGCCCCTGATTGGGCAATACCAGCCGCTGCTCCGTGACGCGGAGCGGCATATCGGCCACGTGCAGATCCGCAACCGCGGAACGGTTGGCGGCAGTCTGGCGCACGCCGATCCGGCCTCGGAGTTGCCCGCTGTCATGGTGGCCCTCGGCGCCACCATGCGGATCGCCGGACCGTCCGGCCATCGCGACGTGGCTGCTGAAGACTTCTTCCTCATGTATTTCACCACGTGCATGCAGCCGGATGAGATGTTGGTGGAGATAAGGGTCCCGATCATGCCAGCCCGCAGCGGCCATGCCTTCGAGGAACTGGCCCGCCGTCACGGCGACTTCGCCCTGGCAGGCGTCGCCTGCCTGCTGACCCTGTCGAAAGAGGGTACTGTGGCCGACTGCCGCCTTGGATTGGTCGGTTTGGGCATGACCCCGGTGCGGGCGCACGCGGCAGAGACGGTGCTCAAGGGCAAGCTGCCGTCGCCTGAGTTGCTGCGGGAGGCGGCGAGCACAGTCCGGACGGAGATCATTCCCGAAGATGACGTCCACGCCACAGGCGAGTACCGCAAGGAACTGGCCGGCGTGCTGACGGAGCGAGCGCTGGTCAACGCCCTGGCCCGGATTTTCGGTACCGATGCGCAAAGGGGTGTACAGGCATGAGCAACAAGCGGACCATCACCATCCATGTCAACGGGAAGCCTTACACCCGCTCAGTGGAGCCCCGCCTGCTCCTGTCCGACTTTATCCGCCACACCCTCGGTCTGACCGGTACCCATGTCGGCTGCGAGCATGGGGTCTGCGGCGCCTGCACGATCATCGCCAACGGCGAGTCAATCCGCTCCTGCCTGACCTTTGCGGTCCAGATGGATGGCGCCTCCATCATGACGGTGGAGGGGCTCGCCCCGAACGCGGAACAATTACATCCGCTGCAAGCTGCATTCCGGGAGGAGCATGCCCTGCAGTGCGGGTTCTGCACGCCCGGTTTCCTGATGACCCTGGTGCCCTACCTCAAGGAGCATCCGGACCCGAGCGAAGCGGAGATTCGCGAGGCGCTGTCGGGGAACATCTGCCGATGCACGGGCTACCAGAACATCGTCAAGGCTGTGAAGGTCGCCAGCGCTGACATGGGCAGGGAAGGAGGCGCACGGCGATGACCACCCAGACCATGGGCCAGCGTATCAGGCGGAACGAGGATCCCAACCTGCTACGGGGGAAAGGGCTCTTCGTGGATGATGTCCAGCGCCCGGACATGCTGCACGCGGCGTTCGTACGTTCACCCTACGCCCATGCCCGGATCGTGCGGATCGACACCTCCAGGGCGGCGGCCTTGCCCGGCGTCGCGCTGGTGCTGGTAGCTGACGACCTGGGCAAGCTGAACGGGCCACTGCCGCTGCTGATCCCGCACGACGACCTCAAGTTTCCGCACACGCAAGTGGCGCTGGCCAAGGAGAAAGTGCGGCATGTCGGTGAGGCCGTGGCATTCGTGGTGGCTGTCGACCGGTACACCGCGGAGGACGCAGCGGAGTTGGTCGAGGTTGAATACGCGGCGCTGCCGGCCGTTGCCGACCTGGAGGCCGCCGCTCTGCCCGGGGCCACCCGGGTTCATGAGGAAATGGCCGATAACATCGGCGGTCACTATGTGCGCAACGTAGGCGATTACGAGGCCGCCAAGGCTCGGGCCGACCTGGTCCTGCGGGAGCGGTTGCGCATCGACCGCGGCACTGCTGCGTCGATGGAGACGCGTGGGTGCGTGGCAATCCCGGAGGGGAACGCCCTGACCATGTACGTCTCGACCCAGGCGCCGGTCGCCCTCCGAGGCGGGCTGGCCAACTGGTTCGGCATGCCCGAGATGAACCTGCGGCTAATCGCCCCGGATGTGGGCGGCGGCTTCGGTCCCAAGGTGATGATGTTCTACCCCGACGAAGTGCTGGTCCCCTTCGCAGCCATGAAACTCGGCCGGCCCGTCAAGTGGATCGAGGACCGGCGGGAGAACTTCATGGCGACCACCCAGGAACGGGAGCAGATCCACGACGTGGAAGTGGCAGTCGCCAGTGACGGCACACTGCTCGGCCTGAAGACCAGCCTGCTCCACGACAGCGGAGCATACACGCCCTATGGCATTCAGGTGCCGATCATCTCCGTCACGACTCTGCCTGGCCCTTACCGGCTCACCAACTACAGCATTGATTTCAAGTCGGTCTACACCACCAAGCCGACCGTCACGCCATATCGTGGCGCCGGCCGCCCACACGGCGTATTCGTCATGGAGCGGATGATGGACCGCATTGCCGAGGCGTTGGGCATGGACCGGCTAGAGGTCCGCAAGAAGAACTTCATTCAGCCCGACGAGTTTCCGTGGGATACCGGCCTGATCTATCAGGACTGGGCACCCACCAAGTACGACAGTGGGAACTACCCGGAACTGGTCCGTCATCTCGAACAGCTGGTGGACATTCCGCGGGTGCGGCGGGAGCAGGCCGAGGCCCGGCAGCAAGGCCGATACATTGGGCTTGGCATCGGCGTCTACGTGGAGGGGGCAGGCCCGGGACCGTACGAAGGCGTGCGGGTCCGCATCGAACCCTCGGGCAAGGTCCAGGTGGCCACCGGCGTGGGCACGCAGGGCCAGGGCCACTTCACCTCCTTCGCACAGGTCGTCTCCGATCAGATTGGGGTGGACATCCGGGATATTCACGTGGTCACCGGCGACACGGCGGCCATGGGCTGGGGCATTGGCACCTTCGCCTCTCGGGCGGCGGTGTTGGTGGGCAACGCAGCCTACCTGGCGGCTCAGGCCGTGGCGGAGAAGGCTCGATTGGTAGCCGCATCGTTCCTGGAATGCGCCCCGGCGGATATCGAACTTGTTGGCGGACGGGCCCAGGTCAAGGGCGCCCCGGCCCGCTCAATCTCCCTCGGTGAGCTTGCGTTCAAGGCCAATCCCCTGCGGGGCACGCTCAAGTTCGGTGAGCCCGGACTGGAGGCGACCCGGTTCTTCAGCCCGCAGCAGTCCACCTTCCCCAGCGGCGCCCACGCGGCGGTGGTGGAGGTCGATCCGCGGACCGGCTTCATGAAGATTCTGCGGTACTGCGTCATCCACGACTGCGGCAATGTGATCAATCCGATGATCGTGGAGGGGCAGGTGCACGGCGGCGTTGCACAGGGTTTGGGCGGGGTCTTCTACGAAAAGCTGGTCTTCGACGAAAACGCCCAACTCCTGACCACCACCTTTGCCGACTACCTGCTCCCAACGGCAACAGAGGTGCCGCACATCGAGACCGACCACATCGAGACGCCCTCGCCGCTAAACCCGCTTGGGCTCAAGGGTGCGGGTGAGGCCGGCGTCATTCCAGTGGCAGCGGTCTTCGCCTCGGCTTTTGAGGACGCTTTGCAGGAGTTTGGCGTCCGGATCTCCGAAATGCCCCTGAGCCCCTCCAAACTGAAGGCGCTGATCGATCAGGGGACCGGCGCCGCCGGCTGAGCCTGATCCCACGGCCACCCCGCATCGGGGCTTGTCGGCATGAGTTTCACGGCGACAGGGCCCCGGTGTTGTGGAGGTTATGCTTTGGATAATCACCACAAATGGGTACAACCAGATATCCAATGATATGTAACAGTTCCACAGAGGTAAATATTAGAGACTATCAGAACTAGAGCGCATGGGTGTGTTCTTTCCAAAGGGGAAGAATCATGTTCGTCAAGGTGGGGGGAGGAAACGGCGCCGCTCGGCTGCGGCAGGAGACTCGTCCGTGTTTCGGAGCCAGGTTCCCGACATGAACTCACCACGCATCGAAGGGGGAGCGAAACGGGTGACACTGAAGAACCAGGTCGAAAGTCACGAGATCGTAGAATTGACTCCGTCCGGCATGAAAGCGATTGACAACAGCCCGCTGCTCAATGATGATCTGCGTCCAACGCGCAAAGATGAGCGCACCTGGGAGACATACAACATTTCCGCTCTCTGGATTGGTATGGCCGTGTGCATTCCTACTTATCAACTTTCGTCTGGCCTGATTGCCGCGGGCATGAACTGGTGGCAAGCCGTCCTCACCATCCTGCTTGGTCAGCTAATCGTCCTGATCCCACTCATCCTGAACGCCCATGCGGGAACCAAGTTTGGTATTCCTTATCCGGTCTTCGCCCGCCTCTGGTATGGCGTGAAGGGATCCCACATCCCATCGATCGCCCGGGCCATCGTGGCGGCCGGCTGGTTCGGCATTCAGACCTGGATCGGCGGCTCCGGCCTCGACGTTCTGTTCAGCAAGATGTGGTCCGGCTGGTCTGCGGTGCCGGCCCATCTGGGCGTTGCGTTCATACTCTTCTGGGGCATCAACGTCTGGATTGCCTATCTCGGCCCGGACGCCATCAAAAAGTTGGAGTCCTGGGGCGCTCCTATCCTGATCGGCATGGGCCTGGTTCTGCTGTGGTGGGCTTACAGTGCCGCAGGCGGCTGGGGGCCCATGCTGTCGACGCCCTCCAAGTTCCAGACCAATGCTGAGTTCTTGAAGGTCTTCTTCCCGGCCCTCACCGGCATGATTGGCTTCTGGGCGACCCTTGCCCTGAACATTCCGGACTTCACCCGGTACGCCAAGAGCCAGAAGGCGCAGATCTGGGGCCAGATCTGGGGCCTGCCGACCACCATGGCGCTGTACTCTTTCATCGGCGTGGCCGTTACTTCGGCGACGGTCGTGGTTTACGGTGAGGCCATCTGGGATCCGGTCATACTCATGTCCAAGTTCCCCACCTGGGTGGTTCTGATCGGCACCGCCGGCATCATCCTCGCCACCATCACTACCAACATCGCAGCGAATGTGGTGGCCCCGGTTCGTGCCTTCGAGAACCTCCTCCCCCGCAAGCTCACGTGGGGACACGGCGTTCTGATCACGGGCCTGCTGGGCATCGCC
>DAHVXO010000010.1 GCA_027356675.1 Symbiobacteriaceae bacterium
TCCCCCGATTGCAGAAGTGAATCCACTCAGGTAAGGTTCCGCCGCGGTGCGGGTTTTTATGCGATGGCCGACGGAACAGCGGGACGGCAAAGCAGGGACCCGGGCGCCTGCCCGGGTCGTTTCACCGCCGTATGCGCTACAGCCGCCGTTCGAGGAAATCCACCAGCAGCCGGTAGTTGCGAATCTTACCTTGCACATCGCCGCTGGGGCCGTGGCCTTCGTTGAACTCGTGATATTCAAAGTCTGCGTCCGGACCTTCGCACTTGCCGAGGGCCAATATTCGATCCCGGAAGAGCCGGGCCTGGCTGACCGGGCAGCGCGGGTCATTCAGACCATGCAGGATCAGGAGCTTGGCCTTGAGCTGCTCTGCGTGCGTGACAGCGCTGCGGTCCCGCCACAGGTTGTGGTTGCGCTCGGGGTCGCCCATCTGCTGGTGCAGGTAGTATTTGAAGTGCTCCATGCTTTCGTTGTAAAGCGCATGGAGGTCGCTGATGCCCACCATGGGGACGCCGACCTTGAAGTGGTCCGGCTTCTTCACCACGGCGATGAACGACATGTAGCCGCCGTAGGACCCGCCGAAGATCCCGATGCGGTCGGGATCGACATAGTCCAGGGTCTTGAGGAAGTCAGCCCCGGCCGCCACGTCTTCTAGGTCACCGCCGCCCCAGTCCTTGATGTTGGCGTCTCGCCACTGCGTCCCGTACCCCGTGGAGCCGCGGACGTTGGGCTCCAACACCACGAAGCCACGGTCGACCAGGAACTGCGCGTAGGGGTCGAAGCCCCGGAACCACTGGGCGGTCGGCCCGCCGTGCACGTTAATGAGGGCGGGCAGGCGGTCGCCCGCACGGGCGCCCTTCGGCTTGTAGAGGATCGCGGGGACCGGTACGCCATCTCCGGATGGGTACCGCACGTACTCATCCATCACGAAGATTGACGGGTCGATGGAGCCGTACTCGGCAGGCATGAGGGTCTCGTAGGTGTTCGATGCCAGATCGTACAGCAGGAGTTCGGCGCGCCGGTTGGCGGCGGTGTGCTGTACCAGCAGCTTGGTGTCTCCCAGCACGAAATGAGAGCCCGTGGCCAGGCCCGGCGGCAGGTTCAGCCGGCGCTCCTCACCAGTGGAGACCCGGTACAGAACTGGTGTGATGGTGGAGTCCTGGTTGCGCAGGACTGCCAGCCACTCCCCGTTCCGCGAAAACGACTGTGCGTATTCCTCTACACCATCATGTCCGAACCAGCTAACATCGCCGGTCGCCAGGTCGAGCACGCCGGGCCGGTGGGTGCCCCCAGCATCGGTGGTGACCGCAAGGCGGCGGCCGTCCGGGTGCCAGTCGTTCAGTGCGTCCTGGGATCCGTTGCGCACGCTGAGGACCTTCTTCAACTCCGAACCGTCAGCACGGACCAGGTAGCCGTCGTGGTTCTTGAGGTCTTGCGATTCGTTCGATGCCACCGCCAGCCACTGGCCGTCGGGGCTCCACTTTTCGGCGGAGGCCGGGAAGCGGAAATGGGTCAGCTGCGTCCACTCGCCCGTCTGGAGGCCGAGGGTGAAGACGTTCATCTGTCCCGCCCGGTTTGACATGACCGCCAGGCTGGCGTTATCGGGAGCTACCGCAGCGGCAACGTTCTGTGTGTGCGCATCGTACGTGAGTTGGGTGAAGGTCCGGGCGGCCAGGTCGACTCGGTGCAGGTTGTGCTGCTCGTTCCCGTCCACATCCCGGGCGTAGATAATGGCCGAGTCATCACGAGTCCAAACGAATCCTGCTCGTAGACCCCGAGGAGCTTGTCCGTCAGTGATCTGCCGAGTCTGGCGAGTTTGGAGGTCCATGATGTACAGTTCGAAGCGTCCGGTCTTGTCCCAATAGAACCCGATTTGATCTCCCCCGTGGGACGGGGTGATGGCTGCAAACGTCGGGAGGCTTGCCAGCTCTTCCAGTGGAATTTGACTCATGCGCATGGGTGGGACCTCCGTCTCAAGGCAGACTTCTTCTTAAATTTCAGCAACGATATGGATAAGTCCTGCTATAAAGGCCAACGGCACGCGTGGCAGGGTTCCTAAGGCCGGTAGGCGAACTGCTTACTGCACGAGTTGGCAATCGGGGGGCAGCGATATGCAACCGTTCCGTTCCTGGGGGTCATTTTTCGCCGGCGGCCTGTGGGGATCGATCGGAGCAGTCGCATCCTACCTCTTTGGGCTGGCTCTGCTCCAATACATCCTCATGACGGTCGCCGGATTCTTCGGGGTGGTCTCAACGGCCCTGGCCGGCCTGCTGGTCCAGGCCGTAAGCGTCGCCGCGCCGCTGGTCGGCACCCTGCTGTACATCGATTGGCGCTGGGGCTGGCGGGCGGATCACATTGGTCTGGCCCGGACTGTGCGTGCCCTTATCCTGGCGGTCGGTGGACTTGCGCTGGGACTCGTGGCCGGCGCCCTCAGCTTGGTGGTCGGTGCGCTGCTCTCGGGGACTGCCTTCACGCTGAGTATGGCCTCCCCGGATCCGTACACCGCCATCGCACTGCTGTGGGTCCTGCTGCTTTCGCTTGTTGTCGAGCTCATCTTCCGTGGGGCCGCCACGTCTCGTTATCAGGCCGACTTGCCACACCGGGAGGCCCTGCTGGCGGCGTTGCTCACGCCAATCGCCTGGCAGATCCTGCAACAGCTCATGGGTTATCCGCTGCCGTGGACGGGCTTTGGCCCGGCAGCCGGGTTTCCGGCGGACTACACCGTCGGTTCGGGACTGTGGCCGTATGCCATGTCCTTTGTGCTATCGCTCCTCTTCCTGCGCACGGACTCCGTCTGGTTCACCGCGGGCATCCGGTTCGGCACGACCGCCTTCCTGCTGCTCGTGCCGGGGGGATTCGGTGCTGACAAGGGCTCCCTGGCGGTGTGGGGCGTCGCGGCGGTGGCGCTCCTGGCACTGGCGTGGTTCAACCAACAACAGTTGCCTCGCCGGGGCGCGCCGAGCCGGGGACAGCGTGTCATTCGGAGTCGCACCGTGCGGGGACCGTGGGGTCCGCACTAGATAGGTATTAGTACTAATTACCAGAGTCCGGAAGGACTCCGGCATTTTTCCGATAACTAGTGGATGTAGTACACAGCCAGGCGAGGGATTCTCTTTGGAAGAAATCCTCCACAGCATCACGGCAGCCGGGTACCGCCAATTGCAGGGGAAGGGACTGGCACTCTACCGGTTCGATCCCCTCAGTGGATCCTTTCCAGACCTTTGGCGTCTTGAAAACGGGCACATCCAACGTAGGTACCGCACCGGCGTGAACGCGGGCGGTTTAACTACTAGCGTTCTGCGCGAGGGTAGGTTACGTGTTGTGCGCGATACGCTGGTGGATGAGGGCATCAGCCCCTTCCTGCCGGACGGCATTCGATCGTTTGTTGCGGTGCCTGTGGAAGTCTATGGGGTGCCCTGGGGCGTGCTCTACATTAACAGCGCCAAGCCGGACTCTTTCGCGGACACGGACCTGGAGTTTGTGCAATCCCTTGCCCGGCAGATTGGCGTCTTTTTGGAAGCATCCAAGACGGACTCGCTCGGGAATGTGGAACTCTCCACCGTACGCGTCTTGGCAGCGACCGTGGACGCCAAGGACCCCTACACTCGCAATCATTCCACGAACGTGGCTTTCTACGCTCGGCGTTTGGCGCGTGAGATGAACCTTGATCCGGCCGAGGTGCACCGTATAGACCTTGCCGGCCTCCTGCATGACATCGGGAAGATTGCCATTCCCGATCAAATCCTGCAAAAACCCTCTTACTTGCGGGAAGAAGAGCGGCTGCTGATCCAAACCCATGCGGCCATCGGCGCGAACATCCTCGCGCAAGCCTCACATCTATATCACCTGGTGCCACTGGTCCGGCATCACCACGAATGGTACAACGGCACGGGGTATCCCGACCGCCTGCGCGGCAGTGCGATTCCGCTGGGCGCCGCGATCATCGGCTTGGCGGATGCTTTCGATGCCATGACGACACCGCGCGTGTACCGCCCGGCCTTTACGCTGGATGAGACCGTACGCGAGATCCAGCGGTGCAGCGGGACTCAGTTTCATCCCGATGTTGTCAACGCCTTTGATCATGTCATCCGCAAGGCCCGCTTCGTCCAGGAGCCCTGGCTGGCGGCCATGGGCGACGCGCAGGAAGCCCGCAACAATCTCGGCGAGATGCACGCTTGGCAGGGCGTGCGTGATGACCAGACGGAGCCAGATACCCCCAACCGCGACCCCCTGGATTTCCTGGCAGAGGCGCGCCTGGTGCAACAACTGGAAAGCCTTCCTGCGATCCTGGGCCACAGCGGGGAACTGGCTCTGAACTTCTGGTCAGCTGATGCCGTCCTTATTTACTTGGCCGATCCTGGTGACGGCGTCCTCCAACTGGCCTGGGCTGAGGGTACCCCGGAAGCTGACCGGCTGCTCACGGTGTGCCGGGAGCAGGAAGCGGTGCCCATGTCCCACGGGCTGCTCGGGTGGGCCGTGTTGGCAAACCAGGGTATCAGCATCTCTGACGCCCGGCGTGACCCGCGTTGGCCGTACGGATCTGACTTCGATGGTCCGCTTTCAGTGCTGGTCGCGCCCATCACGGCTGGCGGCAGCACCATAGGCGTCATGGAGGTCGCCGTCCAGGGTGAGAG